>JAKJDA010000115.1 GCA_022706165.1 Candidatus Hydrogenedentota bacterium
GCCGTGGTTGAGCAGGGCGCTGTGCGTGATGATTTCGATGAGGCCGTTGCTGCGCATCGCGGCATGGTAGACGCCCGCCGTGAATAGGGACTCCGACTGCGTCGCGTAGTTTGGCTCGCCGCCTTTGTCGCGCAGAATCATCAATTCCGTGACCGCGATGCGCGGGACAAGCCCGGCTTCGGCCATTGGCGCGGCCATCATGCCTGCATAGGCGTCGTAGCCGTGGGCGAAGGCCATCAATTCGTCGTGCAGGCGGGCCGGATCGGCGTCGGCGGGCGTTCCCCACGCCTGCAGTGTGTGCAACGACAGCGAACGGACGTTTGCGCCGTTCGTCTCGATCAACGTCCGGTTCCATTCCTGCCTGTCGCCGCCGTTGGCGATGAGCAGAATGGAGGGATCGGCGTTCCGCATCGCCTCGCGGAATGTCTTGTACCGTTCCGCGTATGTTGTTGCCGTGGCATGTCCCACCTGCCAACCGCCCCAGAGTTCGTTGCCCACTTCCCAGTAGCGAATGCCGTATGGTTCGGAATGTCCGTTTGCGGCGCGTTTGGCCCCCCACTCGGTGGAGGCGGGGCCGTTGCAGTATTCGACCAGTTGCCGCGCCATCTCGGGGGAGCCGTCGCCTGCGTTCACGCACATCAGCGGTTCCGCGCCCGTCAACCGGCACAGGGTCAGCCATTCCTCGATGCCGACATGGTTCCATTCCACTTCGTCCCATGCGGGGTTGGGCAGCGTCGGGCGGTTGTCGAGCGGGCCGACGCCGTCGCGCCAGTCGTAGCCGCTGACGAAGTTGCCGCCGGGGAAGCGCAGCATGGCGATGTGCGCCCGTTTCATGCAGGCCACAACCTCCGGCTCCCATCCTTCGACGTGATCGCCGGGAAACAGGAGGATGCGGTCCAGTTCGACCACGCCGGCGGACTCAAAGCGGATGCCGAGCACGCATGGAGAGCCCGCGGGAAAGCCCTCGGGCTTGGCGACGCGCAGGATTTTGTCGGCCTGGGTCCATTCGGACGTTAGCGCAAAGGCGACTTCGCCCAGTGGCTGTCCGTCGACGCTGCGCAGGTAGCAGCGCGCCGTCATGGGCGTTTCGCTTCGCGCTTTTAGGGTAAGGATGAAATGCTTCACGCGGTGCAACGGCGGATAGAGTCCGCTTTCGAGCCCCGCTTCCGGTTCGGCGAGCATGAGGCGCTGGTAGTCGCTCTTTCCGGTGCACACGATTTCGCCTGTGACCTTCCCGCAGCGCGCCCACTGCGCCGCTATGCCTTCTTTGTAGGCGGCGGCCTCGTCGGGAAGGCCGAAGGTGCGGGCTTCGCCGCTCAAGATGGGTTTCCGATAGACAGACCGGGGCCATCGATGAAAGGGCGCAAACTCGGGGTTGTGCACGATCTGCGCCCACGCCCCTTGATATACGTTGGTGTAGAGATGCTCGGTGAAGACTCCGAACAGATTTCGCGAAACGGGCGCGAGGCGCTTGGCGGCATCGAGATGCACAACGGCCTGCGGGGACGAGTCCGGCTGTTGCCCCGTCATGGCCAATGCCGCCAGCAGCAGGAAGTTCTGCATCATGTGGTCTTCTCCTCGCGCCCGTTCTCCCCCCTGTTATGCCCGCAGGGTCTCTATCGCGGCGCTGCGGATTTGCGCCGCGCGAATGCGTTTCATGTCGAACTTGCCGCTGCGATCGAACAAGTAGATGCCGTTTTGCTCCTGAAACACGTCCGTCAACTGCGTATAGCAATAGCCGAACATGTTCGGATCGTTCAGCAACGCGCCGCACAATCCCTCGAAACGCGCGTAGAACTCCTCGACGCTCGTGGGGCGGTCGCCATAGCCCCACGAGTCCTCGCCTTCTTTCGCGGCGGGGTTCCACCAGATGCCGCCGAACTCGCTGACGAAGAACGGCTGGCCGGCGTAGGGGATCGAGATAGGGCGCTTGGGGTCGCCGTTCATGAAGGGTTCGTTTTGGGCAAGTCCGGCATGATTCCGCGTGAACGCCTCGACGTCTTGTTCGTAGTCATGGCAGTCGTACACGTCGGTTTCGGGGACGCGGTGCGAATAGCCCGAGGCGTCCAGCACGGGCCGCGTGGCATCCATCGCTTTCGTGGCGAGGAACATTCCCCGCGTTACGTCATCGAGGTCGGTGATGCGATCGAGGATGGCCTGCACCGTTTCGTTGAGCGGGCACCATCCGACGATGCAGGGGTGGGAATAGTCGCGCGCGATGGCCTCGGTCCATTGCGTGATGTAGGAAGCCGAGACGCGCTGTTCGTCCTCGCTCTTTGTCCAGTCGCGACAGCCCCAATCGGGAAATTCGCCCCACACGAGATATCCGAGCCGGTCTGCGTGGTAGAGGAAGCGCTCCTCGAAGACTTTTTGATGCAGCCGCGCGCCGTTGAAACCGGCCTCCAGGCTCAACTCGATGTCGCGCCGGAGCGCCTCGTCCGTTGGGGCGGTCAGGATGCCGTCCGGGTAGTAGCCTTGGTCGAGCACGAGCCGCTGGAATACGGGTTGTCCGTTGATGCAGATGGTTTTGCCGTCGATGCTGATGCTGCGCAGGCCCGCATAGGTCGAGGCGGCGTCCACGACGCGATCGCAGCGGTCGATGATCGTGAGGTCGATGCTGTAGAGGTTGGGTTTTCCGGGCGCCCAGAGCCGGCGCCGGTCCGCCGGGATCGACAGGATAATGCGAGGCGAGAACGATGTGCCCAGCGTGCACTCCGCAGAGGTGACCGTTCCCTGGTCGTCATAGAGCAGCACGCGCAGGCGCAGGCCCTTTCGCGGGCGCGCTATTGGTTGTTCGAGGATGAAGCAGCTGTTGTCGACGTCCGGGGTGATGCGGGGCCGTAGCAATGCGGTTTCGGGCACGGGCTCCATCCAGACCGTTTGCCAGATGCCCGTGGTGCGCGTATACATGCAGGCCCAGCGCCCGTGCTTTTGCGATTGCTTGCCCACGGGCTTGAGTTCGCGCGTGTAGTCGCGCGCGCGCACGACGATCACGGCCGTTTCGCCGGGCGCCGCGGCGCCGTGGAGGTCGCACGTGAACGGCGTGAAGCCGCCGCGATGTCGCCCCACTTCCGTGCCATTCACCCAGACGGTCGCGTCATAGTCCACCGCCTGGAAGTGCAGCAGCACGCGCGATCCCTCCCATTCCTTGGGGATCGTCACCTCGCGGCGATACCACGCCACATGCATGAAATCGGTGTCGCCGATGCCCGACAATTCGCTTTCGGGGCAAAACGGCGTCGTGATGCGTTGCGCCAGCTCTCTTTCCAACAGGCCGCGCTCGAGGCCGCTGTCGCCGTTGTCCACCTCGAACTGCCATTCGCCATTGAGATTGAGCCAGCGCTCGCGCACAAACTGCGGACGCGGATATTCGGGGCGCGGAATACTCATGACTGTCACCTATTCCTTTCGTGATGCGGGCCAGAAAGAGTTGATCGCCCCGCAACATTCGTCCATCATGGTACTCTTTCGAGAAGGAAATGGGAATGGCCACGATTATCAAAACCATACGTGAAACTCTCACCATCCCCGAGAATTCGCTGGAGCGTTTCTTGTCGGTGCAGGCTCCCTTCGCCCGATCGCTGCGCGAACGGCATGTGGTGTTGGCGGGCATCAGCGATCTGACAAAAGGATACGAAGTCGCGCGCGACGGCGTGGATTTTCACCTAGTGTTGTACACGCTCGAAGGCGCCGCAGCATTGACCGCCGAGCGGCAGGCGAACCGTCTGCGGCGAGGCTCCGTGTTCGTCGCGCCCGCGGGCACGCGCTATCGCTATCATGTCGATAGCGGGCCCTGGCGGATTCTTTGGTTTCATCTGCGCAATCTTCCGCCGTGGAGCGGTTTGGGGCGCGGGGGGCTTTGGGTGCGATCGTCTTACCTGATGGATGCGATGGAAATCGCCGCGGAGGGCTTCTTGGGAGAATCGCGGAACAATGAAGCGGACGCGTTCCGTCTGGCCGAGTTGTTCGGCGAACAGATATCCTTGTACCTTGCCCGTGAACTCGCGGGGACCGGTTCGCTCCACGACCGGCGCATCCGGGAACGCCTCGATGCCTTGTGGAATGCCGTAGACGCCAGTCTGGAAGAGGATTGGACCGTGGCGCGCATGGCCCGCGTCGTGGGGATGTCCGCTCCCGCTTTGCACCGCGCCGCCCTGCGCTATGCGGGGCGCAGCCCCATGCACATGGTCACGCACCTGCGCATGCTTCGCGCCGAACAGCTTCTCGGCCGCTTCGAACACCCCCTGCACTGGATTGCCGCACAGGTCGGCTACGCCACGCCGTTTGCGTTCTCCAATGCCTTCAAGCGCTGGCGCGGCGTCAGCCCCAGTGCCTTCCGCGCGTCGTTGGGATCGTAGGCGGAAGGACCGGCGGCGTTTCGTGCGCGTCATACCGTGCGCGAAAAGCCTCCGGGCGCATCGGGGCGTTTGAGGTAGGCGTCGAAGGCCATGCAGACGTTGCGGATGAAGGCGCGGCCCAAGGGCAGCACGTCGATGCCTTGCGCGGTGCGGGCCAGGAAACCTTCGGCGGCGAAAGCTTGGACCGAGGGGATCTCCGGCGCAAAATAGTCGTCGAAGGTCACGCCGAAGCGCGAGGTCAACTCTGCGAATTCGAGGCGGAAGTCGCACATCAGCCGCCGGATAACCCACCGCCGCACCTTGTCGTCGTCCGTAAGCGCGATGCCGTGGGCCGTGGCAAAGCGGTTTTCGTCGAGCGCGGCGTAATAGCGGGACAGTTTTTTTTCGTTCTGCGCATAGCATCCGCCGACTTCGCCGATGGCCGAGACGCCAAAGCCGAGCATGTCGCTTGCGGGCGCGACGGTGTACCCCATGAAATTGCGGTGGAGTCGGCGTTCGTCGAGCGCGTGCGCGAGTTCATCGTGCGGCAAGGCGAAATGGTCCATGCCGATTGCGCGGTAGCTTGCCGCGAGAAACAGTCGCCGCGCCTCGGCAAACAGGCTGAACTTGTCCGCGCCCATGGGCAACGCGCTCGCGTCGATGCGGCGCTGGTTGTGCATCTTGTCGGGCAGATGAGCGTAACTGTAAACGGCCAGACGATCGGGCCGGATGTCGATCGCGCGCTCGATTGTGCGCCGCCACGTTTCGACCCGCTGCATCGGCAGGCCGTATACGAGGTCGATGTTGATGCCTTCGAACCCTGCCTCGCGGCACCAGTCGAACAGGCGTCGCGTTTGCGCTTCGCTTTGGCCGCGCCCGATGGCGTGTTGCACGTCGGCGTCGAGGTCCTGCACGCCCATGCTGACGCGGTTGAATCCGATTTCGCGCAAGACGTCGACCTGTTCGCGCGTGGTTACGCGCGGGTCGACTTCGAGCGCGATTTCCGCGTCGGGATGCAGTTCAAAGGCGTCGGCGATCGCCGTGAACAGGCGCCGCATCTGGGCGGGCTGAAGCGAGGTGGGCGTGCCGCCGCCCCAATGCAGTTGTTTGACCGTTCGGCGCTTTCCCAGGGCCGCCGCCGCCATGGCGGCCTCTTTTCCGACATACGCGACGTACCGGTCCATAACGTCTTCTTTGCGGGTGATCACGACATTGCAGCCGCAAAAGGCGCACCGTTCGCGACAGAACGGCACATGCACGTAGAGAGAGAGCGGGTCGTCGTTCGTGGCGGCGGCCGCCAGCGCTTCGCGGCACTGCGCATCGCGGAAGTCTTCTCGCCAAACGGGGGCCGTGGGATAGCTTGTGTAGCGTGGGCCGGGGCGGTCGTATTTTTCGAGCAACTCGCGCGTCACTTCGATATCCGGCATGCGCGCCGTTGTTTCCGATGGGGTCACGAGAGCGGTGTCCTTTTTCCGATTTCGCCGCGCCGGTCCATGCGCGGCGGCGTTGTTTCCCACATGCCCGGTATTGCGGCGGCGCAATCGGGGCAGTTCCCGCCGTTCATGCGGTTCTCCGTTATGTAGAAACCATGCCGGCGGATCAACGTGGCGCCGCACGCCGGACAGCGCGTGTTCTCGCGCTCCGGAACGCGTCCGGGCACATTGCCTTCATACACGAACTTCAACCCGGCATCGTTGCCTGCCGCGTATGCGCGGTCCAGTTCCGCCGCGCCGGTGCGCCGTTTGCCGGACATCTTGTAGTTCGGATGAAACGCCGTCACGTGCCACGGGATGTCCGTGGACAACGCCGCGATGAACTTCGCGATGGAGCGGAGTTCTTCCTCGCTATCGTTATAGTCCGGAACGACCAGCGTCACGATTTCGAGCCAGAATCCCAGGGCCTTGATGCGCTCAATCGCCGCCAAAATGTTGCTGAGTTCACCGCCGAGATCGCGATAGTGCCGCGCGTTGAAAGTCTTGAGATCGACCTTGTACAGATCGACGTGCGGACGGATGTAGTCGAGGGCTTCCGGCGTCGCATTTCCGTTGCTGACATAGCCGCAGACGATCCCGGCCTGCTTCGCGGGCTCGAAGATTTGGATGGCCCAGTCGGTTGTGATGAGAGGTTCGTTGTAGGTGCTGACGACGACGGGGGCGCCGCGCGCCAACGCCAGCGACACGATTTCGTCCGGGGCGCACGTTCGCGGATAGGTCGCGGCGCTGTCATCGCGCAGGACTTGACTGCTCACCCAATTCTGGCAAAAGCCGCAGGTGAAATCGCACCCTACCATGCCGAACGACAGCGCATCGCGCCCAGGGTATGCGTGGAAAAACGGTTTCTTCTCGATAGGATCGACATGGAGCGCTGCGACATACCCCCCGGGCACGCGCAATGCGCCGTCTCGGTTGGCGCGCACCCGGCAGATGCCCGTCTGGCCTTCGGGAATGAGGCAGCGGTTGGCGCATGCCAGGCAGCGCACCGTTCCATGCCCCTCCTGTCGCGTCAGTTCAGGCGCGGCCAGGATCGTGTGTTGCTCCAGCCATTCGCGGAGCGATAGGCGCTTGCTCATGCTCGCCCCGCCGCTGCCGCTTCGATCGCGAACCGCGTGAAAGAAAACCGCGCCGGAGCCCGTTCCATGGCACGCAGTCCTCGGGAGGGATCAGTCTGGAATTTCGACGTTGATGTCATCATTGTCGGCAATGACCTTGTAGCGATAGACGCCGTCTTCGGGGCTGTGTTCCGGATCGAGATGAAAGCTCCAGCCGTGCCACGGGCACATCACCTTTCCGTTTTCGACCACGCCCTCGGAAAGCGGACCGCCCGCGTGCGGACAGACGTCGCTGATGGCGTAAAACGTTCCGTCGACGTTGAATACGGCGATATATTCGTTTTCCTGCTCGACGCAGATCGATCCGTTGCGTGGAACGTCGTTTTTCGAGGCTATTTTCACGATTCTGGACACGGTTTGCTCCTTGCCTGCCGCCTTGTCGATTCCATCGTACTCCCTGCGCGGAAAGGCGTCAAGACGACGATCAGGCAGGGCTATCGCAATGCATTGCAACCTGCCCGAGTTTTTCTGTCCCCTTTTCCACGCCGGTTTTCCCGTTACGTTCATTCCTTGCGCTGAAAAATGCGGGGGGAGAGGCGTTTTGGGCCTTCTGGATATGGTGCGACGGCGTTTTCTCGCCACAGCATATGGGGGCCTGTCTGGGGGGCATTTACTGGAGCGACGAATTCTTGTCACAATGACAACTTACTGGCATACAATGAGTTACGTATCCATAAACGCTTGACGGCCCGGCGCGCGGGTGGTACAATTCCCTTGCACTGAAGACCAAATGGAAGACGGCTCCGGGACGGAAGCGCGCAGAGGTTTGCCATGCTGGGTTGGAACAAGGACAAAGAGAGTCGCGGCGATCAGAAGCCGGCAAAGCCAGCTTCCTCCCCTCCTGTTGCCGACGTTCGAGCCGTTTCCGCTCCGTCCGCTCCTTCCCGCCCGACAGAGGCGGCGCCCCTTCCGAATTCCGCAAAGGTCCGGCATCCCGCAAGCCGTTTGGGCGAGATACTGCTGGAAGAGGGGGTCATCACCCAGAAACAGCTGACCGATGCCCTTGCCAAGCAGGAAAAGGACAAAGGTTTTTTGGGGCAGGCTTTGGTGGAGTTGGGCATCATCAACCAGCAGACGTTGGTTTCGTTTTTGGTGAAACAGTGCCGGATTCCTCACATTTGTTTGTTGGATTACGGCTTCAACAATGATCTGATCTCCCTGGTTCCCCGGGAGTTGTGCCTGAAGTACAAACTCATCCCCATCGATAAGTTGGGCAAAATACTGACAGTGGCGATGGTCGATCCGCTCGATCTGGAGGCCTTGTCGCAGGTGCGGGCGGTTTGTCCCGAATTGCGGATCAAGCCGATATTGTGCAATTGGGACCATTTCGAGCAGGTTGCGCGCCGGTATTTGATCGATGAACAGGCGAAGCTGGAGGAGCTGAGCGCCAAGAGTTTTGGGCTGAGCGAACGGCCCCAGGCGAAGAGCGGTTCCGAAAAATCGGCGCCGGCGGCGTTGACGCCGGGCGCTTCGAACGCGTTGGATGAGGCTGTGATGGCGATTGTGGCCGAGGCGGGCAA
>JAKJDA010000116.1:0-4509 GCA_022706165.1 Candidatus Hydrogenedentota bacterium
TGACCGAGGGTCTGCATGGTGCGCATTCCCTCGTCGTCGTGTTCAACCTCGCCGATTTCGCGTCCAAACCCCATGTTCCAGTAAATGGAGCCCGGCACGATCATTTGGCTGATTTGAAAGAAGTGATTCAGCGTGTCGAACGCGTGAATCTCCCCGCCGCGCCGCACGGCCACGACCGCGGCGCCCACCTTGCGACGGAAAAGATTGCCGTTCGCGCGCGACACCAGCCCCGCGCGATCGATCAGCGCCTTCATTTCCGCGGTGACGTCCGCAAAATACGTCGGCGATCCGAGCAGGATGCCGTCCGCGGAGACCATTTTCTCGATGATCGCGTTCATGCGGTCCGTGTCGACCGCGCACCGCCCGTTCTTGTTCGTGAAGCAGCCGTAACATGCCGTGCAGCCGCGCAACGTCAGCCCTGACAGCTGGAGAATCTCGGTTTCAATCCCTTCCTGTTCGAGTTCGTTCAAGACGACGCGCAGCAAAATCGCCGTGTTGCCGTCTTTGCGCGCGCTACCGTTGATCGCGATCGCCTTCATGCCATTCCCTTTCCTATGGGTCTCATTCCGCGTCGGGCCTTCGCCGCGGAACAAAGTTGCCTTTTGCCCCTGTTGTAGGGATACAATGCCCTGACGTGCATGCCAATACAAGTCCCGACGGCCAAGCATAGGATAAGATGCCATGGAAACGAAACATGTTTTTTTTCGCGACATCGCCGCCGAACTCGAAGTGCCCGAAAACGGGACGTTGAGTCGCACCCTTTTCAGCGACGATCGCCTCAAGGTCGTCGTATTCGGCATGGACAAGGGCCAGGAACTCTCGGAACACACCGCGTCCATGCCAGCGGTGCTGCACATCCTTCGAGGCGAAGCCTCGCTGCGGATTGGCGGCGCCGCCCTTGACGCAGGACCCGGCGCATGGGCGCACATGCCCGCCAACATGCCACACAGCGTCACGGCGCTCTCGCCGTTGGTGATGGCGCTGTTGCTGATGAAAAACGCGTAGGCAGGAGACAAAGGGCCCATGGAGTTGCCGGAGCCAATCGCCAAAGCGATGAGACCGTTGTTCGACGCCTTGCCGCTGGAACGGGCCATGACCCAGCTCGTGGTCGTCGAACCTCAGCCCGCCGCCATCCTCAAGAAGGCCGAGGCCGTCGTCATCCACAAAGCCATTGCGCCGCATAGCGGACTTGTCGCCGGCGTGTGGCTCTACGTCGACGAACTTGACCGTTGCCATCGAGCCTGCCAACAGGGCGAGGACGCGACGGGAGCCTTCTGGCACGGCATTATGCATCGTCGCGAAGGCGATTTCTCGAACAGCCACTATTGGTTTCGGCGCGTCGTCGACCATCCGGCGCTCGGTAGTCTCGATGGTTACGACCCCCACGCCTTTATCGATCGCGTGGCGGACGTGTATCGAGAAACCCACGAAGACCTTGCGGCGCTCCAACGCAGCGAATGGCGCGCGCTGTTTCAGTGGTGCGCCCACAACGTCAACCGCCCCCCGGAATGAGCCCCGTGCCCGCGCAAACATTCCGGATACGTCGTTCGCTCCCTGCGCCGTCCCCGCAGAAGGGGATCTCCCATGCGGCCTGAATTCGCCGAGTTTCACTTCCGCGATTCCGAACGCGCCGGACGCACGCTCGATCACATTCTCACCCCGGCGCGTCCTCAGCTTCCTCAGCACCTTGTCGATGCGTTGCGCGAATCGCCCGATCCCACCCTTGTGTTGGACCGCCTCGAGCGGCTTCTCGAGGAGATCGGCCATCCCAACGCGCTGCTGGATATGATGGACTCGGCCCCGCGCTATGCCGGGATGATGGCGGCGGTTTTCAGCCAGAGCCAATTTCTTAGCGACATCGTGTTCAAGCACCCCGATTACCTGGTTTGGCTGTGGACGGAAGTGGATCTGGACGCGCCGCGCCGCCGCGAGGAAATGACCGAGGAACTTCTTCGCCAAGTGCAGGCCGTCGACGCCTTCGACGCGCGCTGTCAGAGCATCCGCCGTTTCAAGCGACGCGAAATTCTGCGCATTGGCACCCGCGACGTGTTTGAGCATGCCTCCGTCGCATCCGTCACGGAGGATCTTGCCAACCTCGCGGACGCCGCCCTCGAAGCCGCCTTGTACGGCGCGCGCGAAGCGTTGGCTCCGCGCTTCGGCTTCCCCCGCGACGCTGAAGGGCGCGAATCCTCCTTCGTCGTGCTTGCCCTCGGCAAGCACGGCGGACGCGAATTGAACTTCAGCTCCGACATTGACCTGATATTTCTCTACTCCGCCGAGGGGGAAACCACCGGCGGCGCGTCGGGCAGCGTCGCCAACGGCACGTACTTCGTCAAACTAGGCGAGCTCATCATCAAAGCGCTCGCCGAAAACACCGCCGAAGGCCATGTCTTTCGCGTGGACATGCGTCTGCGCCCCCACGGCCGCATGGCCCCGCTCGCCGTTAGCCTCGAAACCGCCCTGGATTACTACGAAAACTACGGGCAAGCGTGGGAAAGACAGGCGCTCATCAAAACGCGCCCCGCCGCCGGCAATCTGCTCCTGGGTCAGGAATTCATCGAACGCACCCGCCCCTTCGTGTTTCCGCGCTATTTTGACGACGAAACCCTGGAGGATATCCGCGCGGTCAAACAGCAAATGGAAGATCTCATCCGGGAGCGCGGCCAAACCGAGACCGAAGTGAAGCTTGGCCGCGGCGGCATCCGCGACATCGAGTTCACCGTGCAGGTGCTGCAACTTCTCAACGGCGGCCGCGAGCCCGGTTTGCGCACCGGCAACACCCTCGAAGCCATCAGGCTCCTGGGCGAATACAACATCCTCAGCGTGTTCGAAGCCGCGACTCTCGCCAGCAACTACGCCTTCCTGCGCCAAGTCGAGCATCGCCTGCAAATCGAGAGCAGCCAACAACGCCACGCGCTTCCCGCCGATCCCGGCGCCCTCGAACAATTCGCCCGCCGCCTTGGCTTCTTCAACAGCGAGGCGTTTCTCGGCGAATACCGAAGCCGCACGCGAGAAACGCGCGCCATTCTCGAACGCTTTCTCGAGACCGAGGGAGCCGGAAACCAATGGGTGTACAGCCTGCTCAACACCCGGGGCGATAGCGAAAACACCCTGCCCCGCCTTCTCCAGTTCGGTTTCCAGGACCCCGAAAAAGCGCGGCAGCAACTGCTTGCCCTATACGCGGGCACGACCGAGCGCCCGCATTCCCTGCACATTCGCCAGCAATTCGCGGCGATTACCCCGATGCTTCTCCACGCCCTTGCGGCCTGTCCCGATCCCGACGGAACCCTGGTCCGGCTCGGGCGCATTCTCACATCCTTGCAGGCGCCCGGCGCGTTGTACAACCTCATTCACGTCAGTCCTCATGTGGCGGACTACCTTTCAACCCTCCTTTCAAACAGTGAGTACCTTAGCGAAATGATTCTCCGCGATCCCGGCCTGTTCGAGGCAATTGAAACCACGGACGCCATTGACGTCCCCGTGACCCGCGAAGCGCTCCAGACGACGCTGGAGGAATTGTCCCGGGCCTATGACGCCGAAGCCGCTCCCTACCGACTCCATAACGCGGAGACCTTGCGCGTCGGCATGCGCGAATTGTTCCGCGGCATCGACGTGTTTCAAGTAGGCCGCGAACTTTCACTCATCGCCGAAGTCAGCCTCGATTACATGCTTGCGCGCGCACAAATTCGCGCCGAGGAGCGCTTCGGCCCTGCCTCGCCCCGTTTCGCCGTTCTGGCGCTGGGAAAATTCGGCGGGTGCGAAATGGGGTATGGCAGCGACCTCGATCTCGTTTTTGTATACGAAGGAGGCATTCCCCTCGAAAGCGGCATGGCCGCTTCCGAATACTTCGCCGTGCTGGCTTCGAACGCGCTCAAGGGCCTGAAGGACCACACCCGGTACGGACATCTGTACGACGTGGATGCGCGGCTGCGTCCTGACGGCAACAAAGGAGTTCTTGCCGTCACCGACGAGCGTCTCGCCGATTATTACCTGCATGAAGCCCAGACATGGGAACGCCTTGCCCTCGTCAAAGTGCGCGCCGTCGGCGGCGACAGGGAATTCGGGGAAAAAGTCGCCGAGCGGGCGCGCGACATCGCTTTTGGCGCGCCTTTGACGCGGGAGGAACTCGCTGAACTCGCCGACATGCTGCTTAAGATTCAGGCTGGCGTCCCCGAACTGGACCTCAAAAAACGCGCCGGCGGCATCATCGAAATTGAATTCACGTTGCGCATGCTCCAGTTGCGTCACGCATGCCACCATCCCGCTTTGCGCCGCGGCGATGTCCGGGGGGCCATTGAGGAATTGAAAGCGGCGCGCGTGCTCGCGTCTCCGGACGCCGACGCCCTGCTCGAGGCGTACATCCTGTTTCGCCGCCTCGAGAACCGCATCCGCATGGGACAAGGCCACTCCGGAACCTCCTTGCCCGCCACCCCCGAAGGACGCGCCGATCTTGCCGAGCGTCTCGGCATTGCCGCCGATCTGCTCGATCTTGTCGAGGAGCGCCGCGCC
>JAKJDA010000116.1:4519-8462 GCA_022706165.1 Candidatus Hydrogenedentota bacterium
TCTCTCTCGACGCCCTTCAGCATGAGGCCGACGCAACCGCATAGGACGCGCGCCATTCCGCGTTCGCCTGATGTGCGGCGCGAGACAGGACATGCTGCCCCATATCGGGCATGAACGCTTTCGGCTCAAGGTCGGATCGGGAGAAGGTTCCTGAGGAAAAGATGTATTTTCAAGGGAATACGACGTTCCCGCTGCCTTTGCGCCGGAAAGAAGAAATAGGCACAATGCTTGCTTGACCCGAGAGGGGTTCCTTGGCGCATTGTGCCGTCCGAGGAGAGGCTTGTTTGTAGAGAAGCGTTTGGACTGCAAACGTTGGGAGGATAAACGGTGAGGGCATATCAGGAGGAGGCAACATGATCAAGGCGGACCGGTTAACGATGCATTACGGCCCAGTGCAGGCCTTGAAAGATGTGTCGTTCGAGGTCAAGCAGGGCGAAATCGTAGGGCTGCTTGGCCCGAACGGCGCGGGCAAATCGACGACGATGAAGGTGTTGACCACCTATTTGCACCCGACCAAGGGGACGGCGTTCGTAGGCGGGATTGACGTTCTGAAAGACCCGTTGGGGGTGCGCAAAATCATTGGATATCTGCCGGAAATCCTGCCGCTCTACATGGACATGGAAGTGCGGGGATATTTGACGTTTGTGGGCAAGGCCCGCGGCCTGAGCGGCGGACGGCTCAAGGAGCGAATCGACGTGGCGCTCGACGAATGCGGCCTGCGCCCCATGTACCGCAAAGTCATCCGGGAGCTCTCGAAGGGATACAAGCAGAGGACGGCGCTCGCACAAGCCTTGATTCACGATCCCTCCATCATCATTCTCGACGAGCCGACGTCGGGACTGGACCCTCACCAGATCGTTGAAATTCGACAACTGATCAAAAATCTGGCGGCCGGCAAAACCGTTATTCTGTCGACCCATATCCTGCAGGAGGTCGAAGCCACCGCCGACCGCATCGTCATCATCAGCAACGGACGGATCGTCGGCGACGGCACGATCGACGAATTGCGCGACGAGGTCAAAAAAGAAGAACGCATCCGCGTCAGCGTTTCGGGCGACAAAACGGAAACCCAACGTCTGTTGTCGGGCATGTCCGGAGCCCGCAAAGTGGAACCCATCGCCGGCGAGAGCGGTTTCGCCGCCTTCATGGTGCATGGCGCGCCCGGCGCGCAATTATGGAAGGAAGTGGGCCAATTGGCGCGTCTTAAAAACTGGGAAGTGCGGGAACTGAGCGATCACCCATTGACCCTGGAGGAGACATTCCTGTCGCTGACGGAACGGGCCGCCAGCCCGGCCGCGAAGAGGGCCGAATCATGAAAAACATCTTGACCGTGGTTCGCCGGGACCTCTCGGCGTATTTCACCTCGCCCATCGGCTACATCTTCATGATCGTGTTCTTGTTGATGAGCGTGGGCTTGTACATCACCTCATTCTTCACCTTTCCCGTGGCCGACATGCGCGCGTTTTTCGGCAACCTGCCGGTGTTGTTGTGCGTGTTCATCCCTGCGGTGACGATGCGGGTCTGGGCCGAAGAACGCAAGGAGAACACCTGGGAATTGCTGTTGACGTTTCCCATGAAGGCGCACGAACTGGTGCTGGGCAAGTTCCTGGCCGTTTTCGCGTTTTACGCGATGTCGACCGCGGCGACGGCGACGGTCCCGGTGATGTTGGCCGCTCTGGGGAACCCGGATTCGGGCGCGATTCTCTGCGGCTATCTCGGAACGTTGCTCTTAGGCGCTTTTTTCCTTGCCATCGGCATCTTCTTTTCGGGGCTATGCAAGGACCAGATCGTTGCGTTTGTCGTGAGCTTGCTGGCGTGCTTCGCCGTGTTCCTGCTGGGCACGAATTTTATCGCGTCATATCTCGACGGCTTGTTTTCGGAGAAGAGCTGGCTGGCGGGACTGGGAACGACGCTCGGCGAACTTGTCGGCGTCATCGAGCATTACAATTCATTCACGCGCGGCGTCATCGACATCGCCGATGTGCTGTATTTCGTCGTCTGGACGGCGCTCTTCCTGGTTCTGAATGGACTGTACATCGACAGCCGCAACCGTCGCGGAGCGAAAATGGCCATTGGCACGGCGGCCGCGCTGTGCATTGGCATCGGCTTGGCCTTCAACTGGCTGATCCTCAAGCAGTCCTTCGGACGTTTCGACATGACCGAGGACAAGATTTTCACGGTGTCGCCAGCGTCCAAGGCGATTTTGTCGCGCCTGGACACGCCGGTGCAAGTCAAGCTGTACATCACGCGCAAGGACAAGATGCCCACCGGCATGAACACGCTGGAACAGGACGTGAGCGACAAGCTGAACGAGCTTCGACTGGCCTCGGGCGGCAATGTCGAGTTCACGCCGGTGTATTTGGACGTCGGCAATCTGGCCCCGGAAAAAGAAGCGAGGGAGGAAAAGTCAGGCAAGCCGACCAAGGAGGAAGAGGTCGAGTCGCTTGAGAAACGCATGCTCGACAAGGGCATCGAACCGTTTGCGGTTCGCGCGATGGAACGCGATCAGGTGACGACAAAGTACATCTATTCCAGCCTGGGCATCGGCTACAAGGACAAGCAGGAGGAAATCATTCCGCAGGTGATGCCGGAAACGCTTCCCGCGCTCGAGTACCGGTTGGTCAGCACGGTATTCAAGCTGACGCGGGCCAAGGCTCCGGTCGTGGCGCTGGTCGCTCCGAAGGAAGCGATCAACATTTCGCCGGAAATGCGCGCCATCTATGCGCAACTGGGCCAGCCCGTTCCCCAGACCGAAGACCCGTTCGAGTATGTGGAACAAGCGTTGCGCCTGGAGAAATACATGGTGGAGCGGGTGGAACTGACCAAGGAAAGCCCGATGCCGAAGGAGTACGACGTCTTGGTGGTGATGAACCCCCGCCAACTGAACGATCGACAACGGTGGGAGATCAACCGGGCGCTGGTCGAGGGCAAGTCAGTCGTGTTGGCGGTGCAAAACTACTACTGGGACTATCAGACGACGCGCAGTGGCCTGAACCTGATGAAGCAGGAACAGCAGCCCGACATCAACCCGCTGCTCGAAAAATACGGCCTGGGCATCAACGACGACATCCTCATGGACAAGAACAAACTGCCGCTGACCGTCCAATCGCGCGGCGGATCGCTCCAGGAAATGTTGATGGGGCAAACGGTCAACATTCCCATTCAGATGCTGGTGACCAGCTCCTCGATGGACCCCGAAACCTCCATCACCAATCGTCTGGCCAACGTCTTCTACATCTGGGGATCGGCGCTCAAGCTTAACGAGGAAGACCTCAAAAAACACGGCCTTACCGCGAAAGTGGTCATGAAAACCAGCGCCTCGGCTTGGACGGCGCCCGCGGACGCCCCGCCCGCAGACCTGCAGCGCGCCTTTACGAGCCCGCCTGCGGACACGGATCAGTATCCGCTGATGGCGATGGTGTCGGGGCAATTTCCCGATGCGTACAAGGATCAGCCGCGCCCGAAGTGGCCTGCGCCGCGTCAGATGCCGGGACAACCGCCCGCGCCGGATACGTCGAACGAGCCAGAGGCGGAGCCAGCGACCCCCGCTCCGGGAAAGCTGGCGCTGCTGGGATGCGCGCAAATGTTCACCAAGAGCTTCCTGCGCGATTCGAACCTTGACTTGTTCATGAATACGGTGGACGCGGCGGCGTTGGGCGACGAACTGGTCAACGTGCGCGGTCAAAAGCAAATCGACCGTGCGATCGACAGGCCGTCCGACGCCACGCGCACGCTGTGGAAAACCATCAACTACGGTCTGATGCCGATCATTATCGCCGTGATTGGCATCGGGGTCGTGGCGGTGCGGCGGCAATCGCGCAACGCCTACACCCTATCGTTCACGGAAAAAAGCTGATCCGCCGTCGAGCGGTTTGAGGAGGAGACGCATGAAGGCCAAACACGTCGTGATCCTGGCGGCGGTGCTCGGCGCGCTGATCGCCGT
>JAKJDA010000117.1:0-8038 GCA_022706165.1 Candidatus Hydrogenedentota bacterium
GAGTCCAGACATGGAAGTCTTGTTCCCCGATTATCTGAACGATTACCGGATTCTCGCGTGTCCGTCAGACAGCGGCGTGCCCGGCATTCCCGCCGCAAAGGTTCTCCCCCTGGAAGAAGGAATGGAGAAAATAACGTCCGCTATTCTCTCCGGTTCCGCCAAACCCCTATGCATCACGGCGCATCTTACTCCGGTGCGTTCCTATATCTACCTTGGATTCGTCACGCTAACGCCGTGTCAAGGAAGCGTCGCCTTCAATTCGTGGCTGAAGTCCGGCCAGGAAGTGTTTCTGGGCGATACGGACTATGAATCGCATCGCCTGCCTGTTGGGCCAGATTGTCCATACCAGGATTCGTGGCGCATCTATGACCGCATCCAGGTGGGTGTCGAAAAAGGCTGGATGGATGCCGCGGGGAACGTGTCGACGGCGTGGCGTCAAGGCATACAGGCGCTCGAGGAAGACGATACGCGGCTGCCGATGACGCTCTATCGTCTTCGAGAAGGCGCAGAGCGGTTTTTGATCACCGACATCAACAACCCGGCGTCCGCCGCGCGCGCACAAAGTTATATTCCCGTCATGTGGGACGTTTGGGCAGCGGCTGCCGCGCCCCCGGAGGTCGAGGATCCAACCGTTTGGGAAACGATCCGCGGCGCGCGCATCACCAACCATATTCCGGGAGGCGGCAACGTGTTGTTCATGGATGGCCATGTCGAGTTCATCAAATTCGGCGTGCGGTATCCCATGCGCGATGACGACGCCAACACGGGGCGCAAGTTTTCCAAGGACCTCTCCCGGGGCGTTCTCGGATAAAGAAGGTTTTGCGAAAGAGTGCGGCCATGGCGAATCCGATTAGAGCGCCTCGGCTTATTTTCCCCATCGCGTTGGAAACGCGGCGTAGCCTGCCAGGTTGAAGGGCTGGGTGGCTTGAGTCCAGGACAGGCCGCATTCAGAAAGCAGTTTTCCCGCCTGGGTCGCTGTTTTGATGGTTTCGGCAATGCCCGGAATGATCGTGGCCATGCTGCCATCTTCCGGGATGCGCGCCGTGAATTCGGGCGGAACGCTCGCGATGCCGCCTGCAGACTCGTAGGCCCCGTTGGAGAGAAGCAGAAAACCCTCTGCTTCGGCAAGGGGCATAAGCACGTCTTTTTCAACGCCTTGTAAGACGAGCGTCAGACGCCTGAGCAAGGCTTCCGTCAACGATGCGTCGAGCAAGGGAAGCATGTGTTCGTCTTGGATGATCATGCCGCGTTCGTCGCTCAACAAGGCGGTCCCCTTTTCGCCGATGACAGTCCACATGCGTGACGCTGGGATGTCGGAGGCTTGGGTCAAATGAATGCATACTTCCACGCCGCTGTCCATGCGTGCGCGCAGACAGTTTGTGTCTTCGCCTTCGATGTCGGCCGCCCGGTACAGTTCGGCCTGCACCGACAAGGGGCGCGCGAAGGACTCGGGGGTTGTCCCCGCGAGAAACGAAGTCATATTCAGAACATGCGCGCAGGCATTGTTCATCGGTCCGTCCAGCACCCACGTCCCATTCAGACTTAGTTTGCCTGCCCAAGCGTTGCGCGCATAGTAGGCATCGGTCCGGCGCCAGCGCGCTTCCGCGCGAACGGCCATCACTTTTCCGAGAACTCCTTCGCATAGGCGTTGTTTCAGGCGAATCGCGTCAGGCCGGGCCATGTCGTGAAACCCCACAGCGCATTGCAAACCGGCGCGCTGCCGGATGGCTTCGAGATCGCGCAGATGTTGTATGCAAACAACGGGGGGTTTTTCGAGAAATAGGTGCAGCCCTCGTTCCAGGGCTTTCCGAGCCTGCGCATAATGATAGGGAATGGGCGTGGCCAAGGCGACGATATCCACCCGCGACTCTGCGGCGAGCAATGCATCAAAGGAAGCATAGCGGCGGACGTGTTGCGCGGCCAGGAGGGAATTTTCGGCGTTTGCGTCGCTGGGTTCGGCAAAAGCAGCGACTTCGATCAACCCCTGGTCCTGCAACCGCAGCGCCGCCATTTCGTGCACACGACCAAAGCCTCCAACTCCAACCTGCGCCAAACGCAGAGGGCGATTCATAGGGTGTCCTTTCCAAGCATGCAGTCCTGTGGCAAAGAAGGAGCCGTCACGGCTCCAGCGACAAAACGATGCGCTTGCCGTTGGCGTTGAGTTGGCGGAGTTTGACGCCGGCCATGCTCAGAATGCGCCGGGAGGCGACGAAAATATCCTTGTCGGCGTATTTGTCGGAGAGATAGATGACCTCTTTAATGCCGGTTTGGACGATGAGTTTGGCGCATTCGTTGCACGGAAAAAGGGAAACATACAGGGTTGCGCCTTCAAGGTCCTGCCGGTTAGTGGCGTTTGTGACGGCGTTCAATTCCGCGTGGCAGACGTAAGGATATTTCGTGTCGAGAAAACCGCCTTCGCGGTCCCAGGGGAGTTCATCGTCAGAACATCCCGTCGGAAAACCGTTGTACCCAATGCCGATGATCCGCTTGCGCACGTTGACAATGCAGGCTCCGACCTGCGTCGACGGGTCCTTGGAACGCAGGGCGGAGAGTTGCGCCACCGCCATGAAATACTCGTCCCAGCTAATATAATCTTTGCGTTTGCTTGTCATAGCTCCATTTCGCCGACACGCCCCCCCGGGTTAGTCGATAGCGATGATCTCCCCTTGGCGCACAACAGCCATCCGCACCCCATTGGTGATCGTAACGGTCTGCTCCGTACGGTTGTATTCGCCCACGGTCCAGGAGCCATATATTTTGCCCCCAATGTCCAGCACGCGATCTTCGTTGACGCCGCTGGGCAGGTAGAGGGTGAAGCTGAACTGCGGCGGCCGGTTTTCCGCAGCGATGACGCCGTGCAACCCCACCCTCACTTTCGTGACGGTGGGTTTGGGCGGGGCCTGGGACGGTTCCACTTCGCCGGGGCGATCGACATCTGTTTCGGCAGCGGATCCGATGGCAGCACGGGGCGGGGGGGGGACAATCGGGCGCGGAACGAAGGCGGACACGGCGGGCATCTCTACATTGAAGCTCTTCCATTGCTTCGGTCCGGAAAGATTGGAAAGGATCGTTGCCTTGTAAAGTCCCTCGGACAGGCGGAAACGGAACGTCACGCGTTCTCCTGGAGGAAGGGCCACGCGCGTTTTATGAGGCGCATCGGAAATCAGAGTTCCCACACCGCTGTCTATCTCGAAGGGGGCGTCGCTCAAACGCTCCCATTCAAGTTCGCCTTGCCGGTCCAAAACGAGTTGGAAGGCGGAGGGTTCTTGGGCGAAAACGGCCAACGAGACGGTTCGCCGTCCGACATTGCGCACGGGGACGCGGCAGGTGGCTTCTTGGGATCCGGCGTCGGGCCGCTCGATGGATATGGCATCGAGAACGATGCGGGGGCGGAGCAGTCCCCATGCGTCCGTGAGAACGACGCTGGCGCCGATGCCTAGCAAGATAGGAAAAACCGCCAAGGTTGGCCGTATGGGGGGGTCGTTCCAGAGGGCGATGATTGCCGAGACGCCAATGGCCATAAGCGCGAGAAAGGCCATCATTTCCGCAGGACTTGACCAAACAGCGGCATATTCGCGCAGATACGCGTCGAACGAAGTGGTTCCATAACGAGCCTCGTGGAAGAGGGAGATGGCCCCCAATAACGAGGCGGTCCATATCATTCCAAAGAGGATGCCGCGTAGCCGGAGGTTGGGAAGGAGCGCGACAGAGGATGCGAGGGCGGCCAGCACAAATGGGATGGCAATCGGCAGGTAGGGCCCAGGTCCTTGACCGGCAAAATGTCCGGCAATGCCGAGCGGGGTCATCCGCCCAAAGGGAAGAAAAACGGAAACGGCCAGCCCAAGCGCCGCAGCCCAAGCAATCCAAATGTCTGCCGTGAGCGGCGCAGGAGCGCCCCGCCGTCCTGCGAAACGCTTGAGGAGAGTCTGACGAGGAGCGGGCACGTCGCGTGACGAATTGGCGCTGAGCACGCGGGTGAGCAGGTCGCGCGCTTTGTTCAGATCGTGCTTGGCGCGAAGCATCGTCTGCTCCTGTTGATCGCGCTGCACGCGGTCCACCTCGCCGGCATGGAACCGGTCACGCAGGCGGTCCATTTGGGCGTCGCAGACTTTCAGGTCTTCCAGAAAATCGTTCTGCAACTGTTCCAGGCGGGCGCGATGAAATTTGACGGTTACGTCGGCCAGGCGCCGCGCCGCTTTCGTCTCGCCGCGCATGTGCTCGATGCTGGTCCCGGGAGGCAAATCGCCGGGCCCTATGCGCAGGGCCTCGTCCATGCGCTGTTCGGCGTCTTGACGGCGGCTCATCGCCTCGGTCAACGCATCGATGTGCATTTCCAACAGGGAAACGCTCGGATCGGGCGGATCAGGAAGGGAGACATGATCCGGCACTTCGGGCTTGGCGTCGGCGGACATGCTGATCCGTCCGCCGGTGTAATGAACGTTTTGGATCGCCAGCCACCCCCGAAGATCCTGCTGGCAACGTTCCAAATAGTCGCGGCGCCGACGACGCTCCTCGATGCGTCCAAGGAAAGCGGCAAGCTCCATTTCGCCAACGCGCGCCGCAAGACAGATGTCGGCGATTTCCTTTTGCACGTCGGCAAGTTCCATGGCCACTTCCATGAGACGGGCCCGCAGTTTTTCGTCGAGTTTTACGCGGGCGCGTCGAGCGCGCCGGGCCTGTTGCTTCAGTTCATTCAATTCCCCTTCGTAGGCCGAAGGGTCTTCCTTTTCGAGAAAGGAAACGCGTTCGCTAAGGTTCACCAGAATGTTGGTAATGGCATTCAGCGGCGGATAGACGTCCAACGGCAGCGTCACGGATCGCTTGCGTTGCTGACGGGGGGAAGCGTCGTGCGACTCGGGCGTCTTGGCTCCCGATTTTCGGGATTTCGCTTTCCGCAAAAATTCGGGGTGGTCCTTCAGGTAGAGTTCGGTTTGGCCTGGCTCGAGTTCGTCTTCGCGTGGAATGCGGATTTTTTGGCGACAGGCAACGCATTTTCCAGGTTGCCCATACATAGAGGCCGATATTTTCATGCGTTGGCCGCATGTGCAGTGGATGCGAAGGTGTTTCGCTGACGATTTGGCCATGTGCGGTTCCTTTATCCGCCTCTTCTGGATTCTCGATATTCCCCCTTGGCGCTTGCCGGCGCGTTCGGGGAATTCACGGAACTAACCCGTGAGTCCTTGGGATGACGACGCATCGTGTCACGCAACAGAAACTCCCGTTCGTTGATTGCGCGGCGCGCTCGTCTCGCTTTGCTCGCAATAACGCGCATGAAGCGTTTCCAATAGGATTCGCTGCCTAAAAACTACCGTTTCAACACGGGAAAAGCAAGCGGACGATCCGAACGAAGCGGTTTTTGAGAATTTTTGCCTTTGGGGGGTTATTCATTGACAATGCGACGCATCCTGTCTAGAATCGAGACGAATGAGAGCGTTTGGGCACAATGTGTTGAGGCGACGTTTCCGGGAAAGCGCTTGGGGCCGAAAAACATCGAAACGCGAAAACAGGTCTTTCGTATAGAATTAAGGCGGTGACGGGGAAGTACGGAGCGTGTCGGCCCTTTGCCAGGTATAATAGTGAGCAGGAAGGTCGTGAGGAGGAGTTTCGTTCGCGAGCGATTTCGCGAAGGATGATAAAAGTGAAGAAAAGGACGCGCGAT
Source organism: Candidatus Hydrogenedentota bacterium (assembly GCA_022706165.1). Classification (GTDB taxonomy): domain Bacteria; phylum Hydrogenedentota; class Hydrogenedentia; order Hydrogenedentales; family SLHB01; genus JAKJDA01. The sequence goes on from JAKJDA010000117.1 coordinate 5,660, forward strand.
CATGTTCGCGGTTTGGTATCTCGTAGTGATGGTGGGCATAATCATTTTATTGGGATGCGCGGCCGTTCCGGCGTTGTTGCGTAAAAAGTGTGAAGGCTGTGGCGCATTCAATAGCCTTGACGCACGCGAGTGTACACGTTGCAAGGCGGTTTTTGAGGATACGAAAAGTGAGTTGTGACGCTGGCATGACGACGGCTGCATGGGAGCGGAACACGCCCCGGAGAAGGCGCCGTCCATAGGAAGAGAACGGGGCAGACGCTCTGTGCGTCCGGCCCGGCAACATGAAGGAAATATGCCGTGCCAAGCATGACCAATTGCCCGTTTTGTGGAAAACTGACCGATCCGCGTTTGGACAATTGCGTCCATTGCGGCGGCGTTTTGCGCAAGGCCTCGCCCGGGCAGGCGGCGCCCGGCAATCGCGCAGAGGATGCTTCCGCTTCGCAGACGTGCCCCAACTGTCACGCTCTTGTGCAGGCGGGAGACATCATCTGCGTGGCGTGCGGCACCAACTTGTTGACAGGACAAAAGATATCCGCAGAGCGCGCGCCCGCGCCGACGCGTCGCAGCCGCGGACCTCTCCTCTATGCGGGCGCGGTCATACTGGGCGCGATCATCCTCGTGGGAGCCGGGGTTGGCCTCTATCCCATCGATTATGCCGTGCAATTGAGCGCGCAGGGCCGGAATTCGGAGGCGGTGGCTGTTCTTGAAAACTATCTGGCCAAGCGCCCCGGCAATGCGCGAGGGCAATTTGAGCTTGCCCGGCTGTATTGGGGGGCAGGCCAATACCAGCGTGCGGCACAGGCTTTCGAGAAGGTTGGACCGCGGAACCGAGTCGCCGTGTTGATGCAGGCGGCCAGTCTCCATGCGATGAACGACGCGAACACACGGAAGCAGGAGGCGGCGGCTTTTGCGCGGTTGACCCAGGAGTTTCCGGATGATGCCCAGGCGTGGCATCTGCTGGCTTTGGCGCGGGGCACTTCGGGCGATTATCCTGGCATGACAGAGGCGTTAAAACGCGCGCAGACGTTGTCTCCTGCCACATCCGATGTCCGCACGTTGCTGGGAGTAGGAGACGTGTTGGCGCGCGACTATGCCGCGGCGGCGCAGGAACTCGACGCCGTTCTCCGGGAGAAGCCGGAAACCTCCGATGCGTTGGTGGTTCGGGGAATGCTGTATTGGATGGAAGGCAAAACGGACGCGGCCTTGGCTGCGCTTCAGGAGGCGTTTGCTTCGGCGGTTTCGCTAAAGACATTGGCGGGCACACAGGCGGGCCTTATCCTGGTTCAGAAAGGGGAATACAAGAAAGCCATCGAATATCTGGAACAAGTCCGGAATCAGCCCGACGCCGATCCCGCCGCCTCGTTTTTCTATGCGAGCGCGCTATTTGCGTTGCAGTTTTTCCCCGATGCCGTTGCGGAGTTCGAAAAATTGGTTTCCGCAAAAGGGCCTTATGCGAAGGAAGCCGCTGTGCAATTGGCCAGGGCAAGCATCGCGCGAGATGACATCGAGAAGGCGCGGCAAGCCCTGGAGCAGGCTTCTGTCTTGGGCGCGCAAGGCGCCGAGGTGGACACCTTGCGGGGACGCATTTTGCTGATGACCGGCGACGAAACGGGCGCGCAAGGCGCTTTCCGGAAAGCGGTTTCAGTGGATCCGCGTTATGCCCCTGCCCATCTCGAAAACGGCTTGCTCTACATCCGTCGGCAGGCGGTGGAAGAAGGCATCGAGGAGTTACAGGCGTACCTTGACTTGATCGGGCCCGAAGGAACCGACCGCGAAGTCGAGATGCTCGTAAGCCAACTCAAAACCGCTTCTGATCGTCAAACAGGTTCCGCCCCTGAAAACAGCGCGGTGCCTCAGGAGTCCGGCGCTCCATCTCCGGATGCGACAAACGCGGCGTCTTTGGGCGCCAGCGCATCGGACCAACGAACTCTCGACGGGAGGGCCCATTCATGAAGCGCGCAACATGGATCTGGATCGCGGTTCTCGCGATTATTCTGGCGCCGGATGCAATGGCGTGGGGCCCCAAAGCCAAACTCGCTATCACGGCGTCGGCGGCGCGCCTCCTGACGCGCGAAGGCACAGTGCCTTTGTCGAATCTGGAACGCGATGTGCAGCGCGGCGCCAATGCCCCCGGCGCGGTTTTGTCACAACAAATTCCCAATGCCGACGCCGATCCGCTTACCGCCATTCAATCAGAGATGACCTTGCTGCAGGCGGTGCGCGGCGATCGCGTCGACCCATACTTCGCCTATCGTTTGGGGCTACTGGGCAGTCTCGTCGCGCAGACGACCACGCCGTTGTCGGACGCTGAGCCTGGCATCAAGGCGTTGTATGAAAACGACGTCGACAACAATATCCAAGGAATTTTTCTCGACAAGA
>JAKJDA010000117.1:8048-8403 GCA_022706165.1 Candidatus Hydrogenedentota bacterium
CGATCCGCCCGCGTATTTCGCTTGGGCGATCCGGGAAGCCAACGTCCAGAAAGATGTCATCGTCGGCGATTATCGATCGGGACGAGGCTTTCGCGGCACGGCGGCGGCCTCGTTGCCGGCGGACGCCATCCGATCGGTCAACGCGGTGGCCGATGTATGGTACACGATTTTCAAAGGATCGGCGGTTGTGGCCAACATGCCCGAGGGGCGCGTCCGCGACTATATCGTCAGCGCGCTTCAATTCTATGTGGAGCGAGGCAATCGGCAGGAAGTGGAATCCGCCTATACGCGTCTCGCGGCGCTTGGCCCCGTCACGATCGAACTGCGCAAACGCATTGGCGACATGTTTTACGAC
>JAKJDA010000118.1 GCA_022706165.1 Candidatus Hydrogenedentota bacterium
GGATTCGATGTAGAGAAACCGCGTGTTGTCGTCGATTTGCGCGGCGAAGTTTTGGGGGTCGGCGGCGGAGACGAAGCGGGCTTCGATGCCGAGGTCTTTGAGCGTGTGGGCGAAGAGGTTGTAGGTGCCGCCGTAGAGGGTTTGCGATGAGACGAAGTTTTGTCCCGTTTTTGTGATGTTGAGGACGGCGAGGGTGATCGCCGATGAGCCGGAGGAGACGCCGAGGGCTCCGACGCCGCCTTCAAGGGCGGCCATGCGTTTTTCGAAGACGTCGACGGTGGGGTTCATGATGCGAGAGTAAATGTTGCCGAATTCTTGCAGTGCGAACAGTCGCGCGGCGTGATCGGTGTCTTGGAACACGTATGAGGTGGTTTGGTATATGGGCACTGCGCGCGCGCCGGTGGTTGGGTCTGGTTCTTGGCCGGCGTGCAAAGCCAGGGTTCCCAGTTTGTAGTTGTTCTCGTTCATGTTCGTTCTCCTGGTTTTAGTCGAACAGCGATGTCGACAAGTACCGTTCTCCGCTGTCCGGCAATATGGTCACGATGTTTTTGCCTTCGAATTCGCTGTCGGCGGCGAGGGCGAGCGCGGCGCAAACCGCGGCTCCGCTGCTGATGCCGCTGAGTATGCCTTCTTCGGACGCCAGGCGTCGCGTCATGGCGAATGATTCTTCGTCGGTGACTTTTGTCACGCGGTCGATCACGCTCATGTCCAGCGTTTTGGGTTTGAAGCCTGCGCCCAATCCTTGAATGCGATGGGGTCCGGCGGATCCGCCTGACAGCACGGCTGATGTGGCGGGTTCCACAGCGACGCACACGACGTCGCGTTTTTTTTCTTCTTTGAAGAAGCGGCCGACGCCGGTGATAGTGCCGCCGGTGCCGACGCCGGCGACGAAAACGTCGACGGCGCCGTCCAGGTCGTTCCATATTTCCGGTCCGGTGGTCTGGAAGTGTATTTCTGGATTCGCCGGATTCGCAAATTGGTTTGGCATGTATGCGCCCGGGGTTTCGCGGGCGATATGTTCCGCTTCGGCGATTGCTCCGGGCATGCCTTTTTCGTTGGGGGTCAGGATGATGTGGGCCCCGAAGGCTTTGACGAGTTGTCGTCGCTCGGCGCTCATGCCTTCGGGCATGGTGAGGATGAGGCGGTATCCGCGCGCGGCCGCCACGAATGCGAGCGCGATCCCCGTGTTGCCGGATGTTGGCTCGACGATGGTTCCGCCTGGCTTGAGCAGGCCGCGCCGTTCGGCGTCCCAGACCATGTTGGCTCCGATGCGGCATTTCACCGAGTAGGCGGGGTTGCGTCCTTCGATTTTGGCGAACACCTGCGCTTTGGCGCCGCTTGCCAAGTGTCTCAGGCGCACCAGGGGCGTTGCGCCAATGCTGTAGCTGTTGTCTTCGAAAATCCGCATCGTTTGTTTGCGCCTCCTTGCGCCGTTGCTTTTTGGAAGCGGCTATGTCATTTTTTGTTGGGGGACATGGTGAATGTGCGATAATGATAGAGTAATTTGATAACTATTATCAAGTATCCGTTTTTTGTGGGAGTAACGCAGGATTTGCCGTGGGAGAATGCGGTATTCCTTGCATCGCGGCGTGTTCGGGCCTATAATCAGGGGCGAGGCGAGAGTTTGGTTGGATAACAGTAAAGGAGCATGTCGTGGGCGCCTTTAGCATTTGGCATTTGCTGATTTTGCTTATTATCGTGTTGGTGGTTTTTGGGGCGGGCAAGCTGCCGGAGGTTGGCAAGGCTTTGGGCACGGCCATTCACCAATTCAAGACGTCGGTGAGCGAGGGCGAGGAGAAGGCGGCTGCCAAGCCGGATGACGAGCCGAAGGCGTGAGGGGCGCGGCTGATCAGCGGATGTCGTATTCTTTGATTTTTCGGTAGAGTGTGCGCAATCCGATACCGAGGGTGTGGGCGCATTGTTCTTTGTTGTAGCCGCAGAGTTTCATGGTTTCGGCGATGACGATGCGTTCGATGGCGGCCATGCTGCTGCCGGCGGGGATGCGTATTTCGCCGACGTCGGGGGTGGCTTTGTGGCGCAGGTGTTCGGGGATGTCGTCGACGTCGAGCGGTTTTCCTCCGCGTGACATCACGACCATGCCTTCGATGGTGTTTTTCAGTTCGCGGACGTTTCCGGGCCAGTCGTAGCGAGTGAGCACGTCTACGGCGTTGCGGGTGATTCCGTCGAGGCGTTTTCCGTTTGTCTCGGCGGCTTGGCGGAGGAAGTGGTCCACGAGCAGGGGCACGTCTTCGCGCCGTTGTCGCAGTGCGGGCATGGTCACGGCGACTACGCGCAGCCGGTAGTAGAGGTCGTCGCGGAAGGATCCGTCTTCCACCATTTTTTCGAGGGAGCGGTTGGTGGCCGCGATGAGGCGCACGTCGACGGTGATGGTGCGCGAGTCGCCCAGTCGTTCGAATTGTTGGTGTTCGAGCACGCGCAATAGTTTGGCTTGCAATGCTGGGGACAGTTCGCCCACTTCGTCTAGAAACAGCGTTCCCTTGTCGGCCAGTTCGAAGCGTCCTTGTCGTTTTTGGATGGCGCCGGTGAAGGCTCCGGGCACGTGTCCGAACAGTTCGCTTTCGACGAGCGCTTCGGGGATGCTGGCGCAGTTGAGTTTGACGAAGGGGGCGTCGCGTCGGGGGCTGTTGTTATGGATGGCTTGTGCGATGAGGTCTTTTCCGGTTCCTGTTTCGCCGTGGATGAGCACGGTTGCTCGGGTGGGGGCGATTTGCCGGACCAGTTCGCAGAGTTTGATGATGCGGGGCGATTTGCCGATGAAATTGGTCAGTCCGTAGTGTTCGTCGAGGCGGCGTTTTAGTTCGTATTGTTCGAGGATGAGTCGTTGTCGTCCGACGCCTCGTTCGATCACGGCTTCGAGTTTGCCGAGGTTGACCGGTTTTGTTTGGAAATCGTAGGCGCCTTGTCGCATGGCTTCGGTGGCGAGTTCCACGTCGGGTTCTTCGGTGAGGAGGACGACGCATATTTCGGGGTTGCGGTCTTTTGCGACGGCCATCAGGCGCATTCCGTTGATGCGGTGGCTGTTGAGTTCGGTGATCATTGCGTCAAAGGATTGGACGTCGAGGCGGTTGTAGGCTTTTTCGCCGTCGTCCACCCACTCCACGGCGTGTCCTTGGTCGGACAAATATCCCATGATGGCGCGGGCAATGGCGGGGTCGCGGTCAACCAGCAGTACGGAGGCTTTTGGCGCGTGATCGATCATGGTGCATTCTCGCGGTGCAAAGTGCGACTGTAGCAAAGACGGGCGGGGCGTTCAATGGGCGCGGGGCGGGGCGCGTTTTGGGTTTGAGTCATTAGATCTTTCTTTTCTCGGGATAGCCTTCCTATGGTATGATCGGCTTTCGGCATATCAATATATTGTTGACAAAGGGCGGCACGGCCCGATAGATCGGATTTTTTATGAAGATGGTGACGCCGCGCGTTTTTTTGGTGGGCGAGACGCGTGTTGTGGACGAGGGGTTGCAGGCTTTTTTGGAGCATGTTGGGGTTCCGGATTGGACGACGGATGCTCCGAGCGATGCGGAAAGGCTTAGCGAGGTCTATGGTCGGCTGTGTTATCGTTCGTTTGGGCCGGGGTTGAATCCGAATGTCACGCGTGTGCGTGAGGGGAATGGGTCGTATCTGGGGAATGTCATCCAGGTGGGGCATGGCAGCGTGCTGGAGCACGCGGTGGTGAATTTTATTTTTGCGGATGTGAGTCGCGTGTTTACGCATGAGCTTGTGCGGCATCGCGCGGGGACGGCGGTTTCGCAGGAGTCGTTGCGTTTTGTCCGGTTGGATCGTTTGTCGGCGTATGTGCCGACGCACATTCAGGAAAATGAAGAGAGCATGCAGGTGTTTTTGCGAACGCTCGAGCAGCTCGAGGAGGTTCAGCAAACGCTTGCCAGGGCTTTTGGGATAGAGGAAGAGAAGGCGTTTTCGGTGAAGAAGAAGTTGACTTCGGCGTTTCGTCGCGTGGCTCCGATTGGTCTTGCGACGACGATTGGTTGGTCGTGCAATTTTCGCGCGTTGCGGCATGTCGTGGAAGCGCGCACTGCGCCGGATGCGGAGGAGGAGATTCGGTTGGTGTTTGGGATGGTGTATGAGCAGGTCCGGGATCGGTATCCTCATTTGTTGGGCGATTACGAGGCTGTTGAGGTCGACGGGTTGCCGCATGTGCGCACGGTGAATCGGAAGGTGTGAGAGGGTTTGGGAGGCGCCGGTTTTTTGGGGCGGTTTGAGGCGGGTCTGGATCGGGAAGGTTGGCTGTAGGCCATTGAATTATTTTGGGGCGGCATTTCATTTTTTGCGGAGGCGGCCATGTTGTTTAGCGCGCGGGAACGTTTTTTTCTTGAGGATTCTTTTTTGGATGGGTTTCGGGGGCGGCAGCCGGAGTGGGGGCCGCTTGGTTATTTCACGTTCAAGCGGACGTATGCGCGCGTGGTTGATGGGGCGGCGCAGCGCACGGAGGAGTATTGGGAAACGATTCGGCGCGTGGTTGAGGGGTGTTACACGATTCAGTTGAATCATTGTCGCAGCTTGAAGCTTCCGTGGAATCCGCAAAAGGCTCAGCGTTCGGCGCAGGAGATGTTCCGGTTGATGTGGGGGTTCAAGTTTTTGCCGCCGGGGCGCGGGCTGTGGATGATGGGCACGGATTATATATATGAGCGTGGGTCGGCGGCGTTGAACAATTGCGCTTTTGTGTCGACGGACCAGATAGAGTTCACGTTTTCGGAGCCGTTTTGTTTTTTGATGGACATGTCGATGTTGGGGGTGGGGGTTGCGTTCGATACGCTTGGCGCGGGCAAGGTGACGGTCGTGAAGCCGGAGACGGGGGCGTTTGCGTATCTTGTCGAGGATTCGAAGGAGGGGTGGGTCGATCTGGTCCGTTGTCTTCTGGAGAGTTATGCGGGCAAGGGGAAGCGTCCGGAGCACATTGATTTTTCGCATGTTCGTCCGATGGGGTCGCCGATTCGCACGTTTGGCGGCATCGCTCCGGGTCCGGGTCCGTTGATGGAGTGCGTCGAGAACATTGACAAGGTGTTGACGCCTCGGATGGGCGCGGCGATCACGTCGAGCGACATCACGGATTTGATGAATGTCATTGGCAAGTGCGTGGTGTCGGGGGGGGTGCGGCGGACCGCGGAGTTGGCGTTGGGCAGCGCCGATGATGCGGATTATCTGAAGCTCAAGGATCCGGAGTTGCATCCGGAGCGGATGATGGCGTGGCGTTGGGCGTCGAACAACAGCATTGCGGCGTCTGTGGGCATGGATTACGCGGCGGTTGGCCAGCAGACCGCCAAGAATGGGGAGCCGGGTTATTTTTGGTTGGACAATGCGCGGGCGTATGGTCGTCTCAAGGATGGCGTCACGTATGCGGACGCCAAGGTTTCGGGGACGAATCCTTGCGCGGAGCAGAGTCTCGAGTCGTATGAGATATGCAATTTGGTGGAGACGTTTCCGTCGCTTCATGGGAGTTATGAGGAGTATGAGCGCACGCTGAAGTTTGCGTATTTGTATGCGAAGACGGTGACGCTTGTGCCGACGCACAATGAGCGGACCAATGCGATCATGTTGCGCAATCGCCGGATTGGGTTGTCGCAGTCGGGCATCATCGAGTCGTTTGAGCGTCATGGACGCCGCGCGCATTTTCAGTGGTGCGACAAGGGGTATGCGTATATTTGCAAGCAGGATCGCATATATTCGCAGTGGTTGTGCATTCCGGAGAGCATCAAGAAGACCAGCGTCAAGCCCAGCGGCACGGTTTCGTTGTTGCCGGGGGTGACGCCGGGGATTCATTATCCGCATTCCGAGTTTTACTATCGCACGGTTCGGATCGACAAGACGAGTCCGTTGGTGGAGCCGATCCGCAAGGCGGGTCACCGCATTGAGGAGTCTGTGTACGGCGATAACACGCTGGTGGTTTATTTTCCCGTGAAGCAGAAGCATTTTCATCGGTCCAAGCGGGATGTTTCGTTGTGGGAGCAGGTGGAGAATGTTGCGCAAATGCAGCATTATTGGGCGGATAATCAGGTTAGCGCGACGATCACGTTTGATGCCGAGGAGGCGCAGGATTTGCCGCATATTTTGGAGTTGTATGAGCCGCGTTTGAAGTCGATCAGTTTTTTGCCGTTGAAGGATCACAATTATGCGCAGGCTCCGTATCAGGAAATCACGGAGGAGATGTATGTGCATGCGGCGGCGCGGATCAAGCCCCTTGATTTTGGCAATTTGAAGACGGATGAGGCGCAGGACTTGTATTGCGATGGCGACAAGTGTTCGTTGCCGGTCCAGGAGGCGGAGCTTGAGGTTGTGCCGCAGGAGGAGTTTGCGTTCAGTTTTCCGAGCGAGGCGGTCGCGGATGGCGGGGATGGCGGCAATGGCAACGGCGGCGCGGCGGTTTCGTCGGGGTTGGAGAAGCCTCAGGCGAAGTCGTCGCATGCATAAGGGGGAGTTGGAGCGCGCCTTGCCCTTTTTTTCATAGCAGATCACTATGGTATCCTTGCGCCGACGTGCGAGAGGGTAGCCCGCGTTTGGGGGGGGCAAAACGGGGAGGCGTGTGTCATGAAATTGCGGAAAAAGAGGTCGTGGTTGGCATGCGCGGGGATGTTGTTCGCGTGCATCATGACGTTTATGTCCGCTGTGTTCGCCGACCTGCCTTGCGACGTGGACGCCTCGGGAGCCGTGGATGCGGTGGATGTCCAATTGGTCATCAACGGCGCGCTACGGCTCGACACATGGCCCTATAGCACCGATGTCGACTCCTCGGGAGCCACCGACGCGATGGACGTCCAACTCGCCATCAACGCGGCCTTGCGGCTTCCGGTCGTCCTGCCGCCGCGCGTCACGGTTTTCACGTTGGGCCAGGTCGTGGTCGATCCCGTCGTGACCCTCAACAACGTCTGCACCGGCAATCCCACGCACTACATGGCCTCGGAGTCGCCCAGTTTCAGCGGAGCGTCGTGGCAGACGTATTCGGCGGCGCCGTCGTTCACGCTTTCCTCGGGCAACGGCGTCAAGACCGTCTACTTCAAGGTGAAGAACGGCGCGGGCGAGTCGGCGGCGGTCAGCGACACGATCACGCTGAACGAGCCCGAAGAAACCATCTTGCTTTCGGGCGAGGTTCCGCTGGAGATGGTGTGGATACCGGGCGGGACATTCATGATGGGGCGGTATCCGGGAGAGCAGGAGAGTTCTTCAATAGAAGACCCGCAGCGCCAGGTGACGCTGCCCGGTTTTTGGATGGCTAAGCATGAGTTGACGAAACGCCAGTGGGTGGCGGTGATGGGCACGACGCCGTGGTCCGGAGAAGACTACGTGTTGGACGACCTGGACAGCCCTGCGGTGTATGTATCGTGGGACGATGCGAAGTCGTTTATCACAGCGTTGAATGGGTTGACGGGCAAGACGTTCCGGTTGCCCTCGGAGTCGGAGTGGGAGTATGCGTGCCGTGCGGGCACGATAACTCGATTCTACTGGGGGGATGATCCCGACTACGCGGTGGGCAACGCCTATTGCTGGTGGACATACAACGCTTGGGACGTCAACGAAGGATACGCGCACGTGGTGGGTCTTAAGCTTCCGAACACGTTTGGCTTGTATGACATGCACGGGAATGTTTGGGAGTGGTGTGAGGACGACTGGCACTGGGGTTACTCGGGTGCGCCGACGGATGGCAGCGCTTGGGTGGATTCGCCGAGAGGATCGCTCCGCATGGTGCGGGGTGGTGGCTGGGGTGACGGCGGTTCCTACTGCCGGTCCGCGCGCCGCTTCAGCAACATCCCCTCGGACGCGTACGGCACCGGCGGGTTCCGCCTCTGCAGGTGATTGATGCTTGCTCGCTTTGTTCCTGCAGAGCGCGGCGAGTGGCGAAATGCAGTGGTCTTGGAGCAAGGGGCGAGAGGCGTTTTTAAGCGGTTTTGACGATGCCGTCGTTGCGGGATTTTCTGGTTGACGCGGAGGCCCTGTCCGTAGGGCCGTGCGTTTCGGCAATCTCCGGGTCGGTGGCGCATGAAAATGGTTTCCGGTGATTTTTCGTAGCGCCCGGTCTCCGTGCCGGGCGCTACGCGTCGGAGAATTCGTGCTTGGTGCGATGCTTGTTTTTCGTTGTGTCCGTTGTGGTCGTGGTGGCGGGAATCCGGAATGGAACCACGACGTCCGGAAGGAGTTCTCTGCGATCTTTGCGCCCTCCGCGCCTGTGCGTTGAAGCATCTTAACGCAGAGGCGCGGAGAACGCTGAGAAAAGAAGAGAAGAACCGCCCGGCACGGAGACCGGGCGGGAAACGTGGCCCTTGCGCAATTTCCGGGCTGTCTGTTTGATTGGAGTGCGTTTTTTTGTTAGC
>JAKJDA010000119.1 GCA_022706165.1 Candidatus Hydrogenedentota bacterium
TCACCACGCCCCTGCCTGAAGACTTCAAGGCGGCGGTGGAAGCATTGCGCGATTTCGCGGGCAGGTGATTCCGTCTCGAGATTTGAGGTACTATGCCGCGCACGACAGCGGCGCCGCAACGCTGTCGAGGGGACGATTTTCAGCGTAGATTTCGATGCGTCTGGGAAACGTCTCTCGTGTCTGGATGCTCGAGACGCGCTATGCGGGTGGAGATGCATCGGGTTACGCGGCATCTTGTCTCGCGCGTCAAAAAACCAGCTTGTCCTTGCGGCAGAGAAGTGTGCGCATGTGCCGGAGCCCAGTGTCCATTCCTCGGGGAATGGCGGAAGGAGGAAGTATGTCTCTATGGATGCTCTTGTTGACCTTGTCCCCCATTGCCGTCATTTTGGCGATGCTCCTTGTCTTCCGCCGATATCAGCGGCATTGCAGGATGGCTTGTGATTGGGGCGGTGGCGTGTCTGTTTTTCAAGACTTCCGTCGAAGTCGTCGCGCGTTCGACAGGGGCCGGCATCATTCGTTCGTTTCCCGTGGCGCTTATCGTGGCGGCCTCGTTGCTGCAAATGGCGTTCATGGAGAAAACCGGCGCGCTGAAGCGCATCATCATCTTCATCAAGACCATCGCTAGTGAAAATCGGGCCGTGCAGATCATGATGATCAACATCGGTTTTGGCACCTTGATGGTCGCTGTCGGGGCCACGCCGGTCTCGATTTTGCCGCCGCTCCTTATCGCGATGGGCTACTCCACGTATGTCGCCATCGCCCTTCCCGCCATCGGCTACGATGCGCTCTGCACGTACGCGCTGTTGGGGGCTCCGATCGTCGTGTTCGTGGATATCGCGAACAATTTTTTGGGAAAGGGCAATGAGATAAGTCTTCATCAGGCGGGAATGATCTTCTTCATGTTCTTGCCGGTGGTTTCGACGCTGATCGGCTTTTGCATGCTATGGATCGTCGGCAAGTGGAAAGCCGTTCGCGAGGGTTGGGCGCCTTGTCTGATTTCCGGCGCGGTCATCGGCGTGGTCGCCTACTTCACCAATCGCCACGACAACTTCGTGGTGCTTACGGGCATTTTATGCGGCCTCGCCGTCATCATCGCCATGGCGGCGTATCTTGCGGCCACCGGGAAAAAGATTATCGATAGAAGCGCGTTGACGCCGGAGGAGCGGGCCTATGAAAAGGCCTATCCGCTGTGGAAAGCGCTTTCGCCGTGGCTGATCCTGGTCGCGCTTATTCTTGCCTTGAACATGCCCCAAACGGTATTCGACTACCTGTATCGGACGTTGAAGATGCCCATCTTGGGGTTGACGGCCGACGGCAGGCCGTTGGACACGCGTGCGTTGTGGCAGGCCTACACCTGGATATTCGTGAGCACCTTGTTGTCCATGGCGTTTATCCGCCCCACCGCCGAGCAGATTGGCGAAACGGCGCGCGTCTGGATCAAGCGCGCGCCCCGTCCGGTTTTTTCCGCGGCAATCTTTTTCGCCATCGGGGAAATCATGAACATGTCCGGCTACGACATGGCTTCAAACTCCTTCGTCGCCCCTAGCATGGTAAAAGTCTTGGCGGATTATTCGGCGGATTTCTTTCAGCATGCCTATGGCGGCGTAGTGGCCTTCATTGGCCTTTTCGGCGGATTCGTCACGGGCAGCGAGGCGTCCACCATCGCCATGTTCGCCAAATACACGATGACGACGGCGAAAAACCTGAACCTGTCTCTTGAGGGACTGCTGATCGTCACCGCAGGCTTGGCTTTTGGCGGCGGATTGGCCAGCGTAATCTCGCCAGCCAAGCTCCAGAATGCGGCCGCTTCGATCGACAAAATCGGCGAGGAAACCAAGGTGATCCGGGTTGCCTTCGTTTTTTCGATCTTGTTGACGGCGGTGACTTCGATATTCGTGCTGATCTTGCTCAAGGCGTATGCCATGTAGCGTGCGCCGCGCGCGTCGGACGCCTGTTAGGAGGGTGCTGATCGCTTCGAATGCAGTCTGCCGCGGAACAACGAGGCGAGGACGGCCAGGAGGCATAGGGGCGCAAAGCATTGGAGCGACGCGTGCATGCCTTGCAGCAGTTCGGGAGCGTGCGCGGCAGTGGCGGGGCGTCCCTCGAGATGGCGCGCAAACATGAAGGTGACCAGCGACATGCTCAGCGCTTGGCCGAGCAGGCGCATGGAACTCAGCGCGGCCGAGGCGACGCCGTAATGCGGTTTGGGAACGGAACTCATGATGGCGTTCGTGTTGGGCGACGAAAATAGGCCAAAACCGATTCCTAGAACGATGAGACAAACTGAAATGTACGTCACGGACGTTGACGCGTCAACGGGCATGAGCAGTGCGATGCCCAAAAATGTAAGGCCCATGCCCGCTGACGCAAGAATGCGCGGTTCGTAGCGATCGGACAGACGTCCGGCGATGAGCGTAACAAACGTCATGAGCGCGGGCTGGCTCAAAAGGACGAGACCTGCCTGGCGCGGGTCGAGGCCCTTGAGTTCTTGCAGGTATAGCGACAGCAGATAGCCGATGGCGAACGTCGCGCAGTAATGGATGAGCGCGGCGAGGCTGGAAAACGTGAAGACGCCGTTGCGGAAAAGACGAAATTCAAGCAACGGATCGCGGGCCTTGCGCTCGCGCCAAATGAATGCGGCAAGCAGCGCAACGCCGATCATGACAATCCACGCCGCGTAGGACGCCGTTTTGGCGGACGCTATGCCGTACATCAGGGCGGCGGTTCCGGGCGTATACAGCAGGGCGCCGGCAAGATCGAACCGCTGCCCTGCGTTGTCGCGCCATTCGCCGCGCAGCCGCAACGTCGCCATCAGGGCCACGATCCCCAGTGCAGCGTTGAGCCAAAAAATGGACCTCCAGCTCGCATAATGCGTCAAGGCGCCGCCAACCGCCGGCCCGAACGAAAGGCCGGCGTACACCGCCGCCGTATTGATGCCCACCACGCGTCCTCGCTCGCCTGCCTCGTAAACGCCGGTCAGGATCGCAAGGCCGGTCGAGAAAATCATTGCCGATCCAACCCCCTGCAGCGCGCGCCCGCAGATAAGGACTGAGGCCGAAGCCGTCAGTGCGGACAACAGGGATGAGAGCGTGAAGATAGCGATGCCGGCCATGAAAATCTTGCGGCGTCCATACAGGTCGGCCATGCGGCCAAAGGGAAGCAACAGCGCCGAAGCGGCCAGGATGTACGCCGTGACGACCCAACTCAAGGCCGTGGCGTGCAGCCCCAGTTCGCGGCCAATGGCTGGAATGGCGACGTTTACCGAACTGCCCGTGAATGGCGTCAAAAAAGCGGCCAGCGTGGCCACGAACAGGACATGGCCCCGTGTCCGTTCCCGGGCGGAGTCCATATCAACCGCCTTTGCTCCCCACAAAGAACTCCTCTTCGTCGCGGAACAGCGCATTGAACGTAGTCAGCGACCCATAGGCGCGCGAAATGAGTTGCTGCATTTCGAGCTTGTCTTCGAGCGTAAGCGCCGCGTGATTATTGATCTTTTGTTCGAGCACGCGCAGTTTTTCGCGAACGGAGATGATTTTCTTGAAAAACGTCTCGAGGGGAATTTCCTTGGGCTGCAGGGACTTGTCGGCGGGTTGCAGCACGAGGGCGCCTCCCTCCCACTTGCGCGCCATCGCGGGCGGCCGCCGGAGGCTCAGTTCCTCATCGATGACTTCACGAAGCGCTGCTTTCAGCAGATCGTAGGTGAATTCCATAGGACTATCCTCCTCGTCTCGGCGACTGTATCAGAACCTGTTTTCGGTTCCGTTGAGGATGCGCCGGATGTTGCTCCGGTGCCGCCATACAACCAGGCCCGCAACGTGCAGCGTGGCGACGCGCAGCAGGAAAAGGTCGGGCATCAAATACAGCGGCATGGTCGCTTGCTCGAGCGACATAAGGCATACGGATACGGCCAAGGCCGCCGCCGCCGCCACGGAAGAGGCGCTTACCATGCGCGTGGTCTTGAGGGTAAGCAGAAATGCCGCCAACGCCAGCAAGGTTGGAATGGGAGCCAGCGACAAGAACACGCCCGCGCTGGTCGCCACGCCTTTGCCGCCCTTGAAACGCAGATACGCAGGGGCGAGATGTCCCCCAATCGCCGCGATGCCGCACGCAAGCGGCGCATACGGCCATGCGCTCAGTCGCGAGATCAGCAGAACGGCGACGATGCCTTTTCCTGCATCGCCCGCGAGCGCGAAGGCGCCGATCGTTTTGCCGAGAACGCGCAGGGTGTTGGTCGCGCCGATGTTGTGGCTGCCGTGCTCGCGGATGTCGACGCCGCGCAGCGCAAGCCCCAGCCACAGTCCCGTCGGGACGCTGCCCACGAGATACGCCAGCGCAACGGCCAAAACTGCGGCGCTCACTTCCTCGGCTCTCCTTCACGCAACTCGATGGTCACGGGCACGCCTTGGAACCCGAATTTCTCGCGAAGCCGGTTCTCGATGAAGCGCATGTGGCTGAAGTGGAACAGTTTTTTCGAATTAACGAATAGAATGAACGTCGTCGGATTGACGCCCACCTGCGTGCCGTAGCGAATCTTGGCCTCTACGCCCTTGCGATGCGAGCCCGCGCCTTGTCCGCGCAGGTCTTGCAGGAAACGGTTGAGCGCAGGCGTCGAGATGCGTTTGCGGGCCTCGGCGGCGGTTTTGTCGATGTAGTCGAATGCGGTGAACAGGCGCTGGCGCGTCAGGTTCGACACCGTCAAGTACGTCACGTACTTGAGGAACGGGACCTTCAAATCGATTTCGTCGGCAAGGCTTTTGAAGCGCGCTTCTTTATCCTCGACAAGGTCCCACTTGGTCCATGCCAGAACCATGGCCTTGCCGTTCTCCTGCACATATCCCACGATGCGCTTGTCCTGTTCGCTGATCCCTTCGACGGCGTCGATCATCACGAGGCAGACATCGGCGCGGCGAATGGCGCGCAACGTCCGCGCGACGCTGAAGTGTTCGACGTGCTCCTTAATGCCGGCCTTTCTGCGCAGACCTGCCGTATCAATAAGGATGTACTCGCGGTCCTTCCAGCGAAAGTCGATGTCGATGGCGTCGCGCGTGGTTCCGGGGATGTCCGTTACGATGGTGCGTTCCTCGTTGAGGATCGCGTTGATAAACGACGATTTGCCAACGTTCGGCTTCCCGATAATCGCGACCTTGATCGGCCCCCCCTCGGAAAGCGCCTCCTCGGCCAGGACCTCCGGAACGTCCGGAGCATCCGCATCCGCATCCGCTTCCTCCTCCTCATCCTGCGGGACGGGCACCGGAAGATGCTCGGCAATGGCCGCGAAGAGGTCGTCGATGCCCAGACCGTGCCCCGAGGATATGGCGTGCGGATCGCCAAGGCCAAGCGCATAAAAATCCGTCTGGTTCTTTGCGAGACGATCGTTGTCGAGCTTGTTGACGGCCAGCACGACAGGCTTGCCCAGCTTGAACAATTCATCGCGGATTTCCTCGTCCGTCCGCGTAATCTCTTGTTGCCCATCGAGCACAAAGACGACGACCCGCGCCTCGTTTAACGCCGCCCGGACCTGTTCTTGCATTTTATGCGTGATGGGATCGGTCGGGTTGTGCACGATGCCGCCGGTGTCCACAAGACGGAAGGCGTAGTCGTTCCATTCAGCCACGCCATAGGCGCGGTCGCGGGTAATGCCTTCAAGACTGTGGACAATCGCGCTCTGCCGCCCGGTGAGGCGGTTGAAGAGCGTCGACTTGCCGACGTTGGGCCGGCCGCAGATAGCGACCAGCGGCAATTTCTTTCGTGATGCCATTGCTTATCCCATATCCTCGCTGCCGACCTGCTTGACGCCTTGATAGACGTAATCAAAAAAGGACACGACGGACACCGCCAGCGTGACAAGCAGCAGCGGATAAGCGAAGTGGACTTCCAGCAGAACGGCGCATACGGACGCCATTTGAAGCACAGTGGTAAGTTTACCAGAAAGGCGGGGTCGAACGCGAAGCGGGCCAAAATATTCGTTGATGAGATACGATCCCATGACAATGATGGCGTCGCGCCCGAGAATGAGGACGGGAAACCAGTATGGGACGGGCGTGGCGAATTCCTTGTTCACCGCTAGAAATACGAATGCCAGGTTGAGCAGCAGCTTATCGGCCAACGGATCGAGCACGGCCCCCAGTTTCGTCTTCTGGTTGTACGCGCGCGCAACGAAGCCGTCGATGCCATCGGATATCGCCGCGATCAAAAACGTCGCCAATGCGGCATGACGCGCCCACTGCTGTTCCCGCGTGTAACTCATCGCCAACACAATGAACACCGGGATCAGCATCAATCGAAACAGGGTTATTCGATTCGCTAATGTCACGCATCACCCCCACGACATCCAGCGGCGCATGGGCCTGCGCCAACCTGACTATAGCGAGTGACTACGGGACTGATCAACGAAGAAAGCAGGATTGCCTTCCCCCGCGCACTTACTCGCGCGCGTCGTTACAACACAAAATTTCCGGAACCCCTCGACACGGGAGGCCTCCGTGCGCATCACACGGAGGCCTCCTCGAAAAAGCCGATACTGCGCGTAGCGCGCGATCTCGGTTTAGTACATGTCGCCGCCCATGCCGGGGCCGCCTGCGGGGGCCTTGTCGGGTTCGGGGAGTTCGGCGATAAGGACTTCGGTGGTCAGCAGGAGCGCGGCGACGCTGGCGGCGTTCTGCAGCGCGGTGCGGGTCACCTTGGTCGGGTCGATAACGCCGGCCTTGAGGAGGTCTTCATACTCGTTGGTCTCGGCGTTGTAGCCGACGGCGCCTTTCTTGGCCTTGACGTTCTGGACGACCATCGCGCCTTCTTCGCCGGCGTTGGCGGCCAACTGGCGAAGGGGCTCTTCGATCGAACGCAGCACGATCTTCGCGCCGATGGCTTCGTCGCCGGTCAATGCGACTTTCTCGATGGCTTCGCTGGCACGGAGCAGCGCAACGCCGCCGCCGGGAACGATGCCTTCTTCGACGGCCGCACGGGTCGCGTGGAGGGCGTCTTCGACGCGGGCCTTCTTCTCCTTCATCTCGATCTCGGTCGCGGCGCCGACGTGCACCACCGCCACGCCGCCGGCCAACTTGGCCAAGCGCTCTTGCAGCTTCTCGCGGTCGTAGTCGGAGGTGGTTTCTTCGATCTGACGGCGGATGAGGTTCACGCGGCCCATGATGTCGGCGCTGGAACCGGCGCCTTCGACGATCGTGGTGTTGTCCTTGTCGATGACGACGCGCTTGGCGCGGCCCAGGTCGGCGAGCGTGACGCCTTCCAGCGTGCGGCCGAGGTCTTCGGTGATCGCAACGCCGCCGGTGAGCACGGCGATGTCTTGCAGCATGGCCTTGCGGCGATCGCCGAAGCCGGGGGCCTTGACGGCGCATGCCTGGAAGGTGCCGCGGATGCGGTTGACGACGAGCGTGGCCAAGGCCTCGCCTTCGACGTCTTCGGCGATGATGAGCAGCGGCTTGCCGCTCTTGGCAATCTGCTCGAGCAACGGCAGGAGGTCCTTCAGGCTCGCGATCTTCTTTTCGTGGATGAGGACGTAGGCGTTCTCGAGGATCGCTTCCATCGACTCGGAATCGGTCACGAAGTACGGCGACAGGTAGCCCTTGTCGAACTGCATGCCTTCGACGACCTCGAGGGTGGTCTCGATGCCCTTGGCCTCTTCGACGGTGATGGTGCCGTCGTTGCCAACTTTCTGCATGGCCTCGGAGATGATCTTGCCGATTTCATTGTCGCCGTTCGCGGAAATCGTGGCGACCTGACGGATGACCTCGTTGTCGTCCTTGACCTTCTTGCTCATCTTCGCCAGCGACTCGACGACCGCTTCGACGGCCTTGTCGATGCCGCGCTTGAGAGCCATCGGGTTGGCGCCGGCGGTGACGTTGCGCAGGCCTTCGCGGAAGATTGCCTCGGCCAACACGGTCGCCGTGGTGGTGCCGTCGCCCGCGACGTCGGAGGTCTTCGAGGCGACTTCCTTCACCATCTGCGCGCCCATGTTCTCATACTTGTCTTCGAGTTCGATTTCCTTGGCCACGGTCACGCCGTCTTTCGTGACGGTCGGCGCGCCCCACTTCTTGTCGAGCACGACGTTGCGGCCCTTCGGGCCCAGGGTGATTTTAACGGTGTCCGCCAGGGCGTTGACCCCGGTCAAAAGCGCGCGGCGCGCGTCCTCGTCGTGCTCGTGGGCGGGCAGCAGGGTCTTGAGGACCCAGCGCGGCGCCGCAATCGCGCCTCGCGGCGCTCCCACAGGAACCGGCGCGCGGGGCGAAGTCGACGCGACCTGCGGCGACGTAGGAGCGGTGC
>JAKJDA010000011.1:0-271 GCA_022706165.1 Candidatus Hydrogenedentota bacterium
GGGGACAGCGAATCCATTTCTCGCGGCTGTCCCTGCCGGAGGGGGCCCGGGTCATCGTCTACAACACCGGCATGCAATCCGAGGTCTATGGCCCGTATACGGCCCCTCCGTCCGGCGAATCCGACCTGTGGTCCAGCACCTGCTTTTCGGAAGCCGTGACGGTGGAATGCTATGCGCCCCAGACGGCGGACGCCCCGCTCGCCGTGGAGATCGACCGGACCATCCACCTGTACGCCGGTTTCGACGAAGTGCCGATGGCCAAAGCGGCGGG
>JAKJDA010000011.1:289-4934 GCA_022706165.1 Candidatus Hydrogenedentota bacterium
TGCCACCCCGAATGGGCCATGGCGGCCAAGGGCGTCGGGGGGCTTGGCACCGTGGGCGCCACCGGATACCTCTGGTGCACCGGATCGCTGATAGCCGACACAGACCCTTCCACGAGCATCCCCTATTTTCTGACCGCCAACCACTGCGTTCCGGGCCAGTCGTCGGCCTCAACGACCGAGGTGTACTGGCTCTATCAATCCAGCGCCTGTGGCGGCCCGCCGCCCTCCGTGTACAGCGTTCCCCGGACTACCGGCGGAGCCGATTACCTCGCGGGGGCCCCTTTGAGTTCCGGAAGCGATTTCACCTTGCTCCGCCTCCGAAACACGCCCCCTTCCGGAACGTCTTTCCTCGGCTGGTCCGCGCTGTCCCAGCCCATAGGAACGCAAGTCACCACCATTCATCATCCTCGCGGCGACTACAAGCGCATCTCCTTCGGCTCCATCACCGGGAACTACTCCGGCTCTTCTACCGTAAACGTGGTTTGGTCCGCGGGAACGACGGAGCAAGGCTCTTCCGGATGCCCCCTTCTCGCGAACAACGGCCAGCACATCATTGGCCAACTCTGGGGCGGCGGCGCCTCGTGTTCCACCCCGTTTTCTCCAGACGAATTCGGCAAATTCTCCTCGACCTATCCCGTCATCACGGCGTGGCTGGCGGCGTATGCCGGCCTTGCCGATGTCGACAAATCCGGCTTTGTCGATGCAGCCGACGTCCAAATCGTCATTAACGCCGCGTTGGGACTGGCGCTGCCGCCCGCGTATGACCCCGATCTGGATCGATCCGGGCGCGTGGACATCGTGGACGTGCAACTCGTCATTTACGCCGCGCTGGGCATCGCTCATATCTAGCGCCCTGAGAAAAAACTTTATTACATGAATTATGCGGAGACCGGGCGCTGCGTGTTGCGAGCGGCGCGGGCCGTCGCATCGTGGCAGGAAGCATCTCGAATGACCGACAAAAGGAGACCATCGATGATTCGCATTGGAATGTTCACGGCGCTGTTTTTCGCCGCAACCCTTGCCCCGGCCCTTGCCGCCGAAGAACGGAACGAAGGAGCCCGAATTGATCTCCAATCCATGGGAAACTACGAGGGAACCTGCCAGGACGGCAAAGCGAACCTGCCCGTGACAGCGCAGATCGTTGCGGACGGGCAAGGAGCGTTTCACGGCGCGATCACCGTCGAGTGCGGCAAAAAGGGATCTGTCCGTTGGGCGGTCACGGGCCGTCGCGACGGCGAAAATCCTTCTATTCCCTTCACCGGATCCCTGGCCGCGGAAAGCCTTTTCCCGGACAAAGCCGGCCAGTTCAACGCGTTGCAGGGCACGATCGAAAACGGAACGTTCCACGGCCGGTTCGGCGGAGAAAAGGGCATGGCCTTTTCCATGAAACGCGCGATCAAAACTTCGCCCACGCTCGGAGCCAAACCGCCTCAGGGAGCCATCGTGCTGTACGCCGGCGGCGATCCTTCGGACGAGTGGACCCGATTCCCCCAAGCATGGCAACCTATCGAAGACGGAGCCATGCAGGTTTCGCATAGCAACCTCGTGTCCCGCAAGGAATTCGGCGACGTCCAGCTGCATGTCGAGTTCCGGACCCCCTTCATGCCTGACGCCCGCGGCCAGGCGCGCGGAAACAGCGGCGTGTACGTGCAGGGCCGCTACGAAATTCAAGTGCTCGACAGCTTCGGACTGCCCCCCAGCGAAGGCGATTGCGGCGGGCTTTACGGCATGTCCGTTCCCGCAATAAACGCCTCGCTGCCGCCGACCGAATGGCAGACCTACGACATCGCCTTTCGCGCGCCGCGCTTCGACGCAAACGGAAACAAGACCGAAGACGCCGCCATCACCGTCGTGCACAACGGCGTCACAATCCACAACAACGTGAGACCATCGAAAACGACTCCGGGCGGCGTGAGCGACACGGAAACCGCCATGGGGCCGATCTTGCTCCAGGACCACGGCAACGCGGTGCAATACCGCAATATCTGGGCCCTGCCCAAATAACCCTTTCCCCTCTGACGCCTCCAGTTTCGGGAAGAGTCGGGGCTTCTGCGGCGTTTCCCTGACAGTGCGACGCCGCTCGCCCTCGCGAGAGGCTGGAGTTCGACCTGCCGCCGCGACGCGGCGCGAGAAGAGGGAGAATCGACATGAATACACAGATGCGTTACGCGATCGGGCTCGCGTGGGTGGCCGCGGGCGCGCTATGGATCGTCCCCCAAACCGCCCTTGCTGCACCGTCCTTGCAGCCGGGCATGGCGGCCCCGGATTTCGTCCTCCAGGACCATGCCGGCAAAACTCATGCGCTGGCCGACTACAAAAACAAGATCGTCGTGCTGAATTTCAGTTCCCAGCTGTGCCCCTGGTCAATCGCAGTGGACAAAGACCTGCCTGGACTCGCCGCCGAATATGCTTCGAAGGACGTTGTCGTGCTGAGCATCGATTCGCACAAGGATACGCGGCCCGATGAAATCAAAGCTTACGCCGAAGAACACAAGCTGCCGTATCCCATTCTCAAGGACGCCGGAAACGCCTACGCCGACGCCGTAGGCGCGACCCGAACCCCCGAATTTTTCGTCCTGAACAAAGAGGGGAAAGTCGTGTACCACGGTCCCTTTGACGACCGCAAGGCCCCCGACGAAGCCGGCGAAACGGCTCACCTGAAAACCGCGATCGACGAGACCATCGCCGGGACTCCCGTGTCCCGAGCCGAAATCCCCGCCTGGGGGTGCAGCATCAAGCGCGTGAAGAAATGAGCGCCATGCGGCCAGCGCATCCCCATCGGCATCGTGGCCGGGCCGCGTCGGCATTCCTGGCGGCGTGTCTCGCCGCAGGGGCGCTGGCGGCCCCGGCCTGTTCGCGCGAAAAAGCGCCGTCTTCGCCTGTCATCCGGATCGTTTCGGCGGAGGCGCTGGCGCAAACGCTGCGGGAACATCGCGGCCAATGGACGGTGGTCAATTTTTGGGCGACTTGGTGTCCGCCATGCCGCGAGGAAATGCCCGATTTGATCGCGTTTTTCGAAAAACGCAAGGACCGCAACGTGGCCTTTGTCAGCGTTTCCGTGGACCACCCGGACACGGTCGATCGCGCCGTACGGCCGTATGCCGCAGAGGCCTTGCTGCCGTTCGATGTCTTCGTGCTTGACGCCGAACCGAGCGCGGAACTGTCCGCCCGGTTGGGGCTCCCGATCGCATGGGATGGCAATGTGCCTATGACGCTGCTGTTGCGTCCCGACGGCGCCATCGCCCGCACATGGGACGATATCGTGACCGCGCAGACGCTGGAGCAGGCCTTGGACGCATCCTGACCGATCCGCCGAGACACGCCCATCAAGATCCTTTTCGATTGAAATCCGTTTCCAAACGCCACGGGCCGCAGGGGGTGATCCCTGCGGCCCGTAGAAGTTTACTGGATTCGGTCTACTATTACTTCAGCGTGTTCTTGACGTCGCCGGCGACGCGGGTCGGGATGCCGAGGCTCAAGCAGGTCGCGACGAGTTCCTGGAGAATGTCGCCGTAGCCCATGACGATGTGGTTCGACATGTGCGACGACATGAGTTCGTCGCGGTCGTATCCGGGAATGTACACGTTCGCGATGGGCCATTCTTTGGTGGTCAGTTCGCGGCGTTCCTTCAGGTCGGCGGCGTCGACTTCGACGACCTCGCCCGTGCCACAGTCCATGCCGATCTGGCCGAAGGCCTGGTAGAAGCGCGCCCACGTGATCGTGCCGGGCTTCGAGACGCCCGCACAGGAGCCGCCGCCGAGCGGGAAGTACATCGCGGGCTGACGGTAGACTTCCGTGTGCTTCCAGCCGCCGAAGTGCGCGGGCGGCGCGCCGCCGGAAATCAGAAACACCCACACGAACTTGTCCTTGTACATCCGGCCCCAGCGCACGTCGTGCAAGGTGGTCTCGGTGGGCATGCCTTTTTTCTTGTAGATGTCGTGCATGAGCACCTGCGGGATGCCAGCGCCGATGTCGCCTTCGTTGAAGTGAACGATGGCCTCGCCCTTGTTGATGGTCTTGCCGGTCTCGTAGCTCTTCACATCGGGACGATCGTCGTTGTTCAGCATGCCTTCGACGAGATCGGACGCGGGGCAACTGCGCACCAAGCCGTACTGGTACGGAATGCCGATCGCGCTCAAGCCGTAGCGCTCGTAGATGCGCGCCGCGGCAACGTACATCTTCATTTGCTCGACGACCTGGTCCGGCGTAAGCTGCGTCGATCCGTCGTGACCCCAGTCGAACCAGGCGCCTTTCTTGACGAGCCAGTTGAGGTTCTTCTGGGCCTCTTCCTGGCTCACGAGTTTCATCTCGGCGAGCAGATCGGACTGGTTCAACAGTTCGATCGGCATGCCGATCTTGCCGAGCTTGTCCGGCCCGACGACGGCGTTCAGCATGCCCATGCAACCGGGATCGAGCTGCCCCATGATGCGCTTGTTCTTCAGAACGTCCGCCGCCAATTCCTCGCCGAGTTTCTTGGCTTTATCGGACAGTTTCAGCTTGGACGCATCGACGAGATGGCCCATGTCGTACTTGATGGAGCCGGTCTTGCACCACTCTTCGAGGCGCTTCATGAAGGCCTTGTCCTTCAAGAACGTCTCGGTCCACAGGCGGCTATGCTTGATGCCGCAGCGGTCGAAAGTGGCGG
>JAKJDA010000011.1:4954-17868 GCA_022706165.1 Candidatus Hydrogenedentota bacterium
CTTGTGCGTAGAAAGCGGGCCGGACACATGGTGCGCGTAGGCCCACATGCTCAGGACCACCACGACCGGCGCGTCGTTCGGGATATTGCTCACGATCTCCGCGCCCAGATGCTGACGCGTCAAAAAACCGTGGCCGCGCTTCTTGTCGAACTTCGGGAGAACCTCCGGCTCGTAGCCCAGCGATTTGAACACCGTCTTGACGGCCTTCAACGTTTCTTCCTGCTTCGGCCAACACGGCACGCACGCCGAGTCGCGAAAGTCGCCATTGTTGATGAGGTACACCTTCTTGTCTTTCTTGCTCATCTTCCGCTCGTCCTATTTGGTTATTGCCCGCCGCGGCTCGCCGGATGCAACCCGCGCCTCCGGCCAGCGCGTCTCTTCCCACAAAACGGCACTAGTGTACCACTCGCCGGGAAATCCAACAAGGAAAACCGCGCGCCCGGAAACCGTCACGCCTTGCCGCCGCGCACGGGCAGACAGCGCACGGCCAGCCACATCCCCGCATACGCAAAAAAACCCCACAATCGACAAAGCGCGAGCAAGAACGACACGGACGCCACTCCGCCGGCAAGCGGGAAACACTCTCCCGAAGCCGTCAGAAATGCGCGCGCGCGCGCGCCGGACAATGCGGCCAACATCTTGAGCCGCGGACTGTCATAGAGCACGAAAAATCCGTCATACCGCGCAGCGCGCATGCCGCGCACCAGCCGGAAACACGCCGCCCAATCGCGCGGCGAATAGACGGGGCATTCGGTTATCTCGACCCTGTCCGCCACGCCTCGGGCCGCATCGGCGGCGGGATGCCCCCGCGGCACGATCGCCGTGATGTGTGCCCCGGGATCTTGCGCACGCAAGGCCTCCAGCGCCCGCGTGAAGTGCGCGCCCGCGCTATAGAACACGGCCATGCGTTTGCCGGGCGTCATGCGCGAAGTTCCTCCAGAATGGGGGGATAATATTGCGCCACGACCCGCCCCCAATCGTATTCCTCCGCCGCGATGCGCCGTCCCGCCGCTCCCATTTCCGCGCAAAGCGCCGGATTGTCCAGCAAGAGTTCCAGGCACTGCGCCAACGCGGCGGCGTTTCCGCGCTCAAACAAAAATCCGGTCTGTCCGTGACGCACGATATGCTGCACGCCGCCGACGCGCGCCGCGCACGCCGGCTTGCCCGATGCCATCGCCTCGAGCGCCACGAGCCCAAACGGCTCCTCCCACAACGACGGAATCACGCAGATGTCCGCCTGTTGATAAAGCTCCCTCATTTGCCCGGGCGTGCGCCACCCCACCGCGCGATACCGTCCGTGCGATTGCGACAGGTCGGGGTGCGTCGCCCAGATTTCGAAATCGTCGCGATCTTGACCGAGGAATTCGCCCGCCTCGCGCAACAACCCCAAGCCCTTCATCGGGTCTTCGGCGCGTCCGCACATCAGCACGATTTTCTTGTTCGTTTTCGAAGACTCCGCGTTGGGCGGGTAAGCAAATTCACTGACCGTGACGCCGCCCGGCACGACGTGAACGCTCGGCACAAGCCCCGCGATTGGATCGCGCATGAGGTCGTTGCTCACCAAGGCGGTCCGGCAGCCGGCAAGCGCCTCACGTAACACACGGTGATACTCGGGCATGTACGCGCGCCCGGCGACAAACTCGTGCGTGGTCGGCTGAAAGCGCCATCGGCGTATCTGCGGCCCGTGATAGTGCAATGCGCATCGGCGACACGGGTTGGGCGTTTCGAGGTAGTTCAATGGACACGGCGCGCCGTTCAAGAACCGCATCATGTCGCGAATGCAGACGGCCTCGTACGCATACAGGCGGACTGCCAAAGGATAGCGCGCCAACGCCCGCAGCACATAGGGCTTCAGGTATGCGCCATTGCAGACAAATACTCCCTCTGGGCGATATGCATCCACCGCTTCACGCACGCGCGCGGCGACACATTCTCGCGTGAAGTCCCGCCGGGAAAATGGAATCGACGTGAAGGGAAATGGCAGTTCCTCAGAAATGCAGCCGCGATCGCCGGAGCGCTCGATGCGCGGAACAAACAGGTGAACGTCATGCCCCGCCTCGCGCAACAGCCGCGCGACATGGTACACATCCACCTCGCCACCGCCTCGTGGAGGCCAGGAAAAGAAGAGGTCTACAAAGGCTAGTCGCATTGGTTTCGCTCGTTTTTGACCGGATGCTGGGGAACCCCTTCTTGGAAGAAGGGGTTCCCCAGACCCCTCCCCAAGAACTTTTGATGGCGCTGCGCGCATAGCTATGCGCAGCACTGAAAAGTTTTTGGAAGGGGGTCCGGGGGAAACCTTTTTTCTTAAAAAGGTTTCCCCCCTGTCTTCCATCAAAAATGCTTCAATGTCCCATACCACCGGCTGCCGCCGTGGTCGAGGTGCAGGGCAATGACGCCGTCGAGGCGTTTTTCGAGGCCGAATTCGCGGCGGATATCGACGGCGAAGTCCATGTCCGCTGTTTCGAAATGTTCGAACTCGTTGTACTTGACCTTCTCGAAACATGACCGGCGCACGGCTTGGCAAAAACCGATAGGAATGCCCTTGGCTTCGCGTTGGCGATATTCGCCCGGCGTTTGGAGCAGTTCGTCCCAGTGGTCCCACGGGTCGATTTCGCCGAGGAGAATGCGCGCCGTGACCTCGCGTTCGAGGAGTTTGCGTCCGTCCGTCGCGATGAAATGCGTGTCCGGTCCCGCTTGATCGACCAACGCCAGAAACTGCGGCGGCAGCATCGTGTCGGCGTCGAGCAGGATAACCCATTCGCCCGAGGCCATCGCGCAGGCCTCGTTGATCATGTAGCCTTTCGAATGGGTGCGTTCCTGCGGGAACGGAGCCCGCAACAGCCGCACCTCGGGGAACGTCCAGTGAATCGAGTCGAGCAAATCGTCCGTGCCGTCGAGTCCGGGCACGTAGCCGATGACGATTTCGATTTGCGACAGGTCGACGCCACGTTGATGAACGATGCTGCGCAGCATGGCCTGCAACCGCCGTGCATACCGCGTGCATACCGTCACGAAGGAGAACTTGATGCGCTCCACATCCTTTGCGGACGCCCCGTCGCCTTCCCACACGCGCACGGCTTGCGTCACGATGTTGCCGTCGATGTTCCACAACGCGATGCGCGGCTCGACAAGCCCGCCAATGCGCAACGGCGTGTAGTACGCGCCCTCGAACTCCATCGGCCTCACGGCCTTGCCATCGCGCAGCAGCACGTGGTTGCCGTCCGCGTCGACGTGCAATGTGATCTCGTGCCGGAACGCCTCCATCGGACACAACAACCGCGCGTGGCGCCCGACGCTGTACCCGACGTACTCGGCGATGCCGCCCGCGACCATGAACGACAGCGTGAACGGCGGCTGAAACTGCCCCAAACTCGTGCTGCGTTTCTCGCTGTTGTTGACGCTGAACCAGCGCACGCCGCCTTCCATCGGATCATAGTAAGTTTTGTCGACGCCATAGTCCGCCGAAGTCAGCAAACGGGTCGAGGGACGATTGACGAGCAGTAGGTTGGCCTCGTGCGCGAGCGCCATCATGCCCTCGCGCATCGTGTAGCGGACCTGATCGATGGCGTCGAAATATTTATGCTGTCGCACCGAAAAATGCAGCGGCGACGCGACAAGGTCCTCTCCTTTTTGCGCGGCGACCGCGACGCCGGGAGCGGCCTTGCGAAATTCGGGCGTTCGGCGATCGCAGATGCGCCGCAGGTAGCACGTCGAACACACAGGGCCGCAGAGTTCGGCTTCGGCCTCGCGCAGCCGTTGCATCTCGCGCTCCAGCGCTTCGACCGTTTCCTCGACGGCCTTCGGCGCCGAACGGAAGAACCGGAGGTGCCGCGTCAGTTTTCGCCACGCCGCCATGCGCGCATTCTTCCACGGGCTCCACAACAGCCACGGCAACAGGCGTTCGTCGATGAGGTCCACTTGAACGGTATGACGTCGCAACAACGCCAAAATGATCTTGCCGCAGATAATCGGGCCTTTTTTATAAAGAATCTTGGCGAGCTCGTAATTCTCGCGCTGGTAGTGTTGGTGATCGAGGAAGAACTGGCGGCTGTTGACGACGTTCGGCCAGAGCGCCTTGTCGATGGCGCAGAACGGCGCGCCGATGACGTTGACCTCGATGCCGTTTTTTTCGAGCGCGGGCGCCATTTCCGCAAGTTTCGCCAGATGCCCCGCGGCGGTCTTGCCGCGTTGCGTTGATGGTTGAAACGGATCGCGCACGACGAAGTTCACGGCCGCAACGTCCGCCTTCCGGAGACGTTCCGCAAAGCCATCGCCGGAAGGGTCCGGGATGGCGGCCACGGGCAACTGCAGCCGCACGCGCAACCCGGCATTATGCGCGGCGGCAAGCCATTCGTCGACAAATGGCGCGTCGTCCGACGCGGGACATAGCATGACGTCGAGCAGGTCCAGGCCGGTCAGGGCGCGGGCGTTTTCCGGCGGAATCGAACAATCGGTGCGCAGTGAAACGCGGATATCGAAAGCGCGCGCGTATTCGATTAATTCGCCGAAGCCGTTGGTCTGCGCCGTCGGCGCGAGTAGATCGGCTTTTTTTATCTTGTGCGCAACGCTGGCAAGGTGGATCCATCGCTTCAGGTCGATCATCGCGTAGGGCCTGCCTTGCGCATTCAAGACAGGGATCAACCCGCGCAACGGAGGAATGCGTTGTTCGGCATACGATTGGGTCATGGCGTCATGCGCGCCGCGATCGCCGGCGTTCCTCGGCGCGTCCGCCCCATTTACATCGCCCACTCTTTGTCTTCCGGCTCGACCACTTTCACCTGGTCTTTGATGAAATAAAGCGGGTCGTCAATCGGGCGCAGATCGGTGGCCGGTTTCGCCTCGGCGGTGCCGAAGAGATCGGCATAGTCGCCATGGAACCCGTCGCAGATGTTCTTCAGTGCGCATCGGTTGCAGCCATCGTGGTACCGGTAGCCGCAGTCCACCGAGGCGCGGAGTTTGGCTTCCTCGCGATACAATACATCGCGTCCGCGCACCGCCGATTCGACGCGCGCCAGCACGTGCTGCACGCCATACTTGATGCGGCCCTTCACGGGACTTTGCTCGAAGGCATCGCGCCGCTGGAACGCATCGCTGCGATACAACCCGCTCGCCCCATACCCCAAGCGATACGTCGCGTTCAGGCTGCTGTCGCGCATGCGCTGCGGATACATCATCGTCCACATCCAGCTTTCATAGTCCCATTCATGCGTGTCATACGGAAGCTGCTGGAAGTTGTAGAAATTCTTGCGGTGCCGCGGTTCGGCCATGCACAACGGCACGTAGCGGACGTTCGCTTCGATGCCCGCTTCTTCGAGCATGTCGAGGGTTTCGGTTAACGGCCCGCGCAAGTCCGAATACCTCGGCACGTTCTCGTGCGTGCGGATGCCCGCCTTCTGGTCTTCAAAGGGGTTGAACGCGATGTAGTTCACGGCGAGCGCGCCGTATTCGATGGACTTGCGCGCAATCTCCGGGATCAACGGCACGACCGGTTTCGACATCGTGCAGTTGATACGGCGCGGAATGCCCAGCCGCACCATGCCTTCGAGGGCCTTGGTGATGCAGCCATACGCGCCCGGCGCGCCCACGACCTGATCGTGCACTTTCCCGATGCCGTGCAGGCTGACCAAAAAATCGCGCAGCCTGTGGTCGCGGTACTGTTCGAGCTTGCCCTCCTGCGACAGCGCGATCCCGTTCGTGATCAACGTCGGGTACAGGCCGATGTCGTGGCAATACTGGCACAGGTCGAGAATCTCGCGGTAGATGGTCGGCTCGCCGCCCTGAATGTCGATCGCGTTGTTATGGTAGAAATCAACCAACGTCTTGCAGATTTGTTTCGCCTTGTCGAACGACATGAAGGCGTGCTCGGGATGGCTCTCGTTCGAGATTTTGTTGAGGAAATAGCAAAAGTAGCAACGCTGGTTGCACGTCTGGCCCCGCCGCGTCAGCACGCGCTTCTTGGTCTTCAACACTTCCCCCGCTGACCCGGTAATCGTCGCCGTCACTGCTGCATCATCCCTTTATGTTGCCCCGCCCCCCCTCCAGGGGACGAGCCTCTCGCGCGCCGACTTCTCCCGCGACAAGCGCCGCAGCCTCACGACGACTCGCACCGTTAGGGTATGCGACTCCCCGGGAATAGTCAAGTCAACGACCAAATCCAAGTGTCGCACTCATGCACTGTGCTGCCTTGACGAACACGCCCGGCACGGAGACCGGGCGCTACACGGACAAAGAGATGAACGAGACGGCAAGTCGGCGCCCCAAAAGGGACACGAAAGCTCGGACGAATCGAAATGTGAGTGTAGAGCCCTAGCAGGAGGCTTGACAGGATTTGACGACCGGGGCATAATTCATATGGGAATAGTGAGCATTTCGCGTTTCTTTGGAACATGAGACGCCGCACGCGAAGGGCGAATCGGCGCGTGCGGGAAGGCCCGAAAGGACGGCGGCGCGATGGGCTTGGAAATCGGAGCAGCGCCTTCTGTGTTGGCGGTGACGCGCGAGCGTGCACCGTATGAGGGGACGTATGCGCCGCCGTTTGCCCGATCCCCCAGAAATCGGGAGGGGACATCCGGGTCCTTCCGGTCCCAGACGGAGGAAGGGGCGGCTCTATTCGGGCGTGAGCGGCAGCCCGCTCCGCGGATTGGGTTTGGCGAGGGCACCGTCATGCCTTCGGGCGAGGCCGTCCGCACGATGGGGACCAACCTGCGCTTTGTCCGCGGGCTGATCGATTCCGCCCAACAAAAACAGGCCGACGAGGCGCCGTCAACGCCGCAAGATTCGGACGCGGCGAACGAGAATCTCTTGGGCGTTTCCGGCAAGACAAATCTGTCGCTGGAACGGGCCACTGCGGAAAAACGCGTCGCCGCGCAAGCGCGTTCGCTCATCAACGGCATGAACCAGGCGGCGGAAATCGCCCTTGCCCGAACGCAAGGGAGCGCCCCTACGGACGCCGGGGGCGCCGCGCGCGTTTCTCCGGCCATGGACCGTCAACGGATTTCGTATCAGGAAAGCCGTCCCCTCGGCCAGCTTCTCAATCTGCTTGCGTAAACACATCTCCCGGATTCGATCTCAAACGCCGTGATGACGCGATCGCTCGGGAGGGTCGCGGAACAGAACGGCATGGACGCGTCGGCGCACTTCCGGCAACACCTCCGCCTCGAACCAGGGACAGCGCGCAAACCATTGCAGGTTGCGGAAGGAGGGATGCGGCAACGGTAGATGGCGAGGCAGGTATTCGCGCCATGCCTGGACGGTTTCGGCAAGCGACGATTTCGCGCGATCGGCAAGGTGGTAGCGCTGGGCGTATTGGCCGATGAGCAGCGTCAACTCGACGTTCGGCAGGCATTCGAGCAAGCGCGAAAACCATGTCCGGGCACATTCGGGGCGTGGAGGCAAGTCGCCGCCGCGCGCATGCCGACCAGGGTAGCAAAGCCCCATGGGAATAATCGCGATCCGCGCGTCGTCATAGAAAATCTCGCGCGACACGTCGAGCCACGCCCGCAAGCGATCTCCGCTGGGATCGTTCCAGGGAATGCCGGTTTCGTGGACGCGCACGCCGGGCGCTTGGCCGACAAGGAGAAGACGAGCGGTCCGAGTCGCGCGCAAGACCGGACGCGGACCCAGCGGCAAATCCTGCTCGCATATTCGGCAGGCGCGCACCTCGCGCACCAGCGCGGACAAGGATGGGTCGCCGGTCTTCTTTCGGGACATCCGTTCGCCCTCGGTTCAATACCCTGTCCGGCGCACAAGCGCGATCGGACGGTTGACGATGTCGGCGCCGTCGATGGGCTGGTCAAAATCCCACTCGTTCCACCATCCCACGAATTCGAAACAGGGATGCGTTTCCACGAACAGCAAAAATTCTTGGGGGTACACCGCGCGCTTGAGGCATCGCTCGTGTATGCGCTTGTGCACGCCGTTGTCGTCAATTTCCAGCAACACGTTTTCTTCATAGGTTTGGGCGACGCGGTCGGCGTGGCGCGTCCAGTAACTCGTGCGCACGCGGATGCCGTCGCGCGCGCATTCCCACCCGATCGCCGTCTCGGTCATCGGGTCGAAATCGACGCACCAATCCAGGAAATACAATCCGCCGGGCCGGAGCGCCCGCGCCACGCAATCGAAATGCGACCGCAATTGATCCGTGGTCTTCACGTAAAGAGAGCCCAGCAACACGCACGCGAAATCGACGGGTTCGTCCAGCGTGAAATCGGCGAGATCGCATTGCAGCAGCGTCGCGTTGCCCTTGCAGCGGGCCGCTTTCCGTTCCGTGTACCGCAACATCGGCTCGCTGAGGTCGATCCCCGACCGTGCCGCAACCATAACGGCACATGGGGGCCGTTGCCGCAGGCAATCTCCAGCACGCGCGTCACCGGAATGCGGGAATAGCGATCCATCGCCTCTTCCATGACCGCCATCTGCCGATCCAGGTCGCGAAAGGAAAAGGCAATCTCGTAATACAAGGGGTTCCGGTACAACTCGCTAACGGTCATCTGCCGACTCCGCCACGTTTCGCCATGCGGGCGCGCGCGCATCCTCCGCGAAAAGGCGCTAGAGCTCCACCTGGACGCCCAGTTCGACCACTTGATTGGGGGGGATATTGAAGAAACCCGTGGCGCCATACGCGTTTCGCGTCAGAAATGCGAAAAGTCGCTGCCGCCAAGAGGGCATTCCGGATTTGTTTGCGATACGGACGTTTTCATGGCCCAGGAAATAGCCGGACAGGCGCTCGTCGAAGGGAAGCCCCTGTTCCCGGCACGCGACAAGCGCCTGGGGCACATCGGGGCTTTCCATGAATCCGTATCGCAGTCTGATCCGGTAAAAGCCCTGCCCCAGGTTTTCCATCTCGATGCGCTCCGCCTCGGGAACGTAGGCCGCCTCTTCGATCAGCACCGTAACCACCGCGATGACTTCGTGCAACACTTTGTTGTACTTGATGTTGTGCAAGAGCACCGGGGGCGTTCCGTGCTGGTTGCCCGACATGAAAATGGCCGTTCCCGGCACCCGCGCGGGCGTCGGTTCGGCAAGGGTGATGCTCTGGATAAACAGGTCTAGCGACAACGATCGGGCCGCGAATTGCTCGTTGAGCGCCGCACGGCCCAGGCGCCATGTCTCCATCACGAGAAAAACCAACACGCCCATGACCAATGGAAACCAACCGCCCGAAAGCACCTTGGTGAGCGTGGCGCTGGAAAAACTGACATCAAAGACCAAAAACAGCCCCGTTAAGGCGCAGGCCGAGAGCCGCCCCCACCCCCACCGCCGGCGCGCCACCACAAACAGCAAGAGCGTCGTGATCAGCATCGTCGTCGTCACGGAAACGCCGTATGCCGCCGCCAAATTGTCCGAAGACCGGAACCCTATGACCAGTCCAATCGTCGCGACAAACAGGAAACGATTCACGACGGGAATATAGATTTGGCCGATGGTGTGCGCCGAGGTATGGATGATGTTGACGCGCGGCAAATACCCCAGCAAAACCGCCTGCCGCGTCATCGAGAAGGCCCCTGATATCACCGCCTGCGACGCAATGACCGTCGCCGCCGTGGATAACCCCACCATCGGCAGCAACCCCCACCGCGGCACCAACCCGTAAAACGGGTTATCGATGGTCCTGGCATCCAACAGCAGCAACGCCCCCTGGCCGAAATAATTCATCAACAGGCCGGGCAAGGCCACCGCAAACCACCCCCATCGGATCGGACTCCGTCCGAAATGCCCCATATCGGCATACAGGGCTTCTCCTCCCGTCACGACGAGGAAAACCGCGCCCAATACCAAGAAACCCGATACGCCGTGATGCGCCATGAACAACGCGGCATGCATCGGGTTGATCGCGGCCAGCACGCGCGGCTCTTGCACGATCGCGCACACCCCCAACAGGCCAATCGAGAAGAACCACACCAGGATAATCGGACCGAAAACGGCCCCGATCTTGGCGGTGCCCCGTTTCTGGAACAGGAATAAGAAAACGAGCGTGAGCGCCGTGAGCGGAACGACGTAAGGCTCCAGTTGCGGGGCAAGCACCCCAATGCCCTCGATGGCGCTCAGCACGGAGATGGCGGGCGTTATCATCCCGTCTCCGTACAGCAGCGAGGCCCCGAACAGTCCCAGCGCCACCAGCAGCCCCCGCTTGCCGTTGGCCCTCCGGCCGGCGGCCAGCGCCATCAACGCCATGATGCCGCCTTCGCCCCGATTGT
This sequence comes from Candidatus Hydrogenedentota bacterium, assembly GCA_022706165.1. Taxonomy (GTDB): domain Bacteria; phylum Hydrogenedentota; class Hydrogenedentia; order Hydrogenedentales; family SLHB01; genus JAKJDA01. The sequence continues at coordinate 15,151 of JAKJDA010000011.1, forward strand.
CGGCGCGCAAAACAAAGGCCATGTATTTGAGCGAGATGACAAGCATCAGCGCCCAGAAGATGAGCGACAGAATTCCGAGCACGTTTTCGGGGGACGGTTCGAAAGGATGGTTTTTCCCGAAACAGACCCGCAAGGCATAGAGGGGGCTGGTGCCGATGTCTCCGTACACGATCCCCAGCGCCCCCAACACTAAAACGGCCAACGACTTCGAACGATGGCCCTCATTCTCTTCGACTTGCGTCTGCATATAATGCGCGATGCTTCACCTCGGCTTCCGGGCGCCCCCGCGCCGTCTTTCCACCGATAGCGCCGGGGTCTCCGTCAGGCCGCAACATACGTCCCAAAGTTATCGGAACAGCATAATCGTTGCCTTCCTGCCGTTCAAGGGGCGAATCGACAGGGGCGAATCGCCGGGGTTGGGGCAGAGGGCGCCGGGAGCCCAAGCGCGTTGCGGCAGGAAATGCGGGCTATCTGGGCGCCGGCAGATCGAAGCCGAAATAGGCGGCGGCGTTGTTGTAGCAGATGTCGCGAACCATGTTCCCGATGAGTTGCATATCGGAAGGGATCAGGCCGCGCGTCATATCGTTTCCGAGCATGTTGCAGAGGATGCGCCGGAAATACTCGTGGCGCGTGTAGCTCAGGAACGAGCGGCTATCGGTGAGCATGCCGACGAACCGGCTCAGCGCGCCGAGTTGGGAGAGCGACTCGATCTGTTTTTGCATGCCGTCCATTTGGTCGAGAAACCACCACGCGCTGCCGTGTTGCATTTTGCCCGGGGTGACGCCGTCCTGGAAATTCCCCATCATGGCGACGAGCAGTTCGTTGTCGCGCGGGTTCAGGTTGTAGACGATGGTGCGCGCGAGTTGGTCCGTGCGGTTCAGGCGATCGAGGAAACGGCGCATCGGGCGAGCGATCTCGAAATCGCCGATCGAGTCGTAGCCTTTGTCCGGACCGAAGAGATCGAACATCCGCGAGTTCGCATTGCGCAGCGCGCCGAGGTGAAATTGCTGCGTCCAGCCGCGCGCATGATCCATGACGGCGAATTCATGAAGCATCGCCGATTTGAATTTGAGGATTTCCTCTCGGGTCAGCGAGGCTTGTTTGCGGACTTTCGCGAAAATGGCCGGTATTTCGCTCGCGGCGCCGCTTTCCGCGCAGATCGTCTCGAGGCCATGGTCGGACAGCCGGCATCCCATGTCGTGAAAATAGGCGTGGCGCTTGTGCAGGGCGTCCATGAAGGCCGCATAGTCGCGGATGTCTTCGTTCGCCGCAACGGCCAGCATATCCACCCAGCGGTTGAACGCGGCGGGATCCTCGACGGCCATGGCCTTGTCGGGGCGCCAGGTCGGCAGCACCTGAATTCGGAACGACGCGTCGCTTTGGATCGCGCGGTGGTGTTGCAGCGGATCGACGGGGTCGTCGGTCGTGCAGACCAGCGCGACGTTCATGCGCTTCATGATTCCGCGGCAGGAGAACTCGGGCTGCGCCAGCTTCTCGTTGCATTCGTTCCAGATGCCTTCGGCGGTGTCGAGATTCAGCAGGCGATCCGAAATGCCGAACGGCCGTTTCAACTCGAGGTGCGTCCAGTGGTAGAGGGGGTTTCGCACGAGTTGCGGCACGGTTTGGGCCCATTTCAGGAACTTTTCCTTGTCGGGGGCGTTTCCCGCGCAGTATCGCTCGGGCACGCCGCAGGTGCGCATCGCGCGCCATTTGTAGTGGTCGCCGTGAAGCCATATCTCCGTCAGGTTGGCGAACCGATGGTCCGTCGCGATGTGTTCCGGCGGAAGATGACAATGGTAATCGATGATGGGCAGGTCCTTGGCGCATTCATGAAAAAGGCGCCGGGCCGCTTCGGTCTCCAACAAAAAATCCTCGGTGATGAATAGGTCGCGAGACATGCGGGCGATTCCTCCGCTTGGATTGCCAATGGAAATCATCGTTTGGGGGCGATAGCCATCACTTCTGCTTCACTATCTCGACGCGACGATTCTGCGCGCGCCCTTCTTCGGCGTCGTTCGATGCAATCGGCTGCGCGCCGCCGCATCCCTGGGCCGTGATGCGCGCCGAGTCCACGCCGAACAACACGAGAAAGGACTTCACGTTTTCCGCGCGTTGCTTGGACATTTCAAGGTTGTGCGTTTCGTCGCCCTGATTGTCGGTGTGGCACTGGACTTCCAGCGCAAGGTCCGGGTAGGCCCGGCACAGCTTGACCAGCTCCTGCAGCGTCGCGAACGATTGCGTCTTGAGAGACGATTTGCCGCTTTCAAAATAAACGCCGTACAGCGCCACCCGTCCCGCGGCGTCCAGGGTCTTCTTGATCTGGCTGGCGTTGAACGTCAGACGCTTTTCGTTCGATCGTTCGTCCATGATCCACAGGCCGTATTCCCCCGCGCCCGCCTCGACATGACACCACGTTTTGCTCCCGGCGTCGTCGGAAAGCACAAACGTCAACGCGCCGTTTTTCACGTCGTCGTAAACGATACGGGCGTTTTTCTCCTGGGCGAATTGCAGGTAGTGCTCGGCGATGTGTTTTGCCGTGACGGCTTCATTCTTTTCCGGGCCGGCAACGGGTTCTGATTCCAGTTCTGCCGGTTGCGCCGAGGTCGACGCGGCGGCGCGAGCCTCCGCCGGATCCTCTTCCTCGCCGGACGAGGCGGCGGCGTCTGCGGATGGCTGTGGCGCGGCCGGCTTTTCCGGGGCTTTCCGCTCCACTTTGCC
>JAKJDA010000011.1:17878-18170 GCA_022706165.1 Candidatus Hydrogenedentota bacterium
ACGACATACGTGAGCCGCCAGTACTTTCCTTGGACTGTTTTCGTTTCCGTTTCGTCTGTTTCCGCGTTGGTCACGTTGAACGCCCAGGAGAAATTCTCGCGCCATTCGCTCTCGCCCTTCTGGAGCAATGACTTGGGATACGGCTTGATAACCGGGTGGTCTCCTTTTGGCTCGGCAGCCATCTGGGCGGCGGCGGATCCGGCAAACAACAACGCGACGCCGGCGGTCATCATCCAGAGCTTCGTTTTCATGCCCTCGCTCCTTGTCCCTGTACGCCCCCGCAAAAACAGGT
>JAKJDA010000120.1:0-7496 GCA_022706165.1 Candidatus Hydrogenedentota bacterium
GTTTCTCGATGCGGGCGTTGACGTCCTGGTCGAGAAGCCGATGGCGGCGAATACGGACGAAGCGGAGCGGATGGTCGCGTTGGCCCGACGGCATGGCCGCATCTTGCAAGTGGGGCATATCGAACGGTTCAACGGCGCCGTCATTGCGTTGTTCGAGGCTATCAAGCGGCCGCGCTTTATCGAGTGCCACCGCCTCAGTCCGTATCCCAATCGCGGCGATGACGTGAGCGTCGTTCTCGATCTCATGATTCATGATCTCGAAATCGTCCTGGCGCTTGATGGTTCCGAACTGACATCGATGGATGCGGCGGGCGTGCCGGTGTTTTCGGAGTTCGAGGATATCGCCAATGTGCGGCTGCGTTTCGCGTCCGGCTGCGTGGCGAACTTGACGTGCAGTCGCATCTCGCTGGAGCGCATGCGCAAGATACGCATTTTTGAGCAGGACGCCTACCTCTCAACGGACTATAGCGATCAGGAGGTGCGGGTTTACCGGAAAAAAGCCGGAAGTCCCCGATCCGTTCAGAACCCCATGGACCTGATATCCGTCGAGTCGCTTCCGGTTCATCGGGATGAGCCGCTCCGTCGCGAACTTGAGTCGTTTGTCGCGTGCGTGCGCGATCGCGTCCGTCCGGTTGTTTCCGGAGAGGCCGGGCTTGCGGCGCTGCGCCTGGCGGAGCGCATTGAGGCGTTTATCCGCGCCCAGCGTTGACGCCCGAGGGGAAGACGGCGCCTTCACAAGCGTCGCGCGCTGTTCAGGTCGGCGCTTTCCCCAAGCGGAATAGCATGGCCAGCAACGCCAACACGGCCCAGAGAAAGATGCCTGTTCCAATGCCGGCAAAGGCGTAGGCCCACCAGGGCGGAGGTCGGCGCGCGGCCAAGGCGTCGGATGCGGCGGCCGCGCGGTCGGCAGGGAGCATGGGCTCGTCCGGTTCGGCATCCGCAACCAGATCGGCGGTTGCGTCGGAGATGTCGTCGGGCAGTTCGGCGAGTTCGTCCAGAACGCGCAGGGCGTCTTCAACTTCGGATTCGGGCACTTGCAGCTCGATGGGGATGGTGATCGCGGCAAAGCCTATGTAGGCGCCCGCGAGTTCGTTTTTGAGAAAAACCTGAAAACCGTTTTCTTCCAGCACGCCTCGGCAAAACCCGGCCTGAACCGAGTTCATGAAGGTTCGGATCGTCACCAATGCCTCGCTCATGGCGGCTTCTCCTCGCTATACGTCCAGCACGATGTTGGCGATCCAGCGGCCTTCGTGTCGCCGAACTTCGCAGCCGTGGTACGTGGCGGCTTTCACTTCGGCTGCACGATCGTCGGGCGAGCACAAGCAGCCTTCCAACTCGATATCGTAGCCGCCTTCCGTGCGCGGCGCGATGGTGAACAGATCGGCGACGAAGTGTTCCGTGTCGAGCAGGTAGATGAGGTCTTGCAAAAACCGGACCATGTATTCTTCGTGCGCGCGCGGCCCCGCGAGTTCGAGAACGCGACGCTCATTGCCGTGGCCTTCGTCGCGGACGAGCGCGACGGCATACAACGCCTGCGCGGCCGCAATGAGGAGTTCCTCGAAGGAATCCGCCTCGCATTCGTAGCGGATGTCGGCGGTGTGATTGTGAAAACTATACTCCACGTTGCCCCGTACGCCTCAGGCGCGGTTTTGTCAAGAAATGCCATAGGAATCGAACGCCGACGACGAATTCAAACAGCAACGCCTTGGGGAATTGGATCAGGTCGATGCCCCACACGCGTCCGCTTTTGATCCGCTCGAAAAGATCGCTTCGAAACGCATTGAATTGGCGCTGGCGCGCGACATATCGGATGACCATGTTCTCGTACCAGGCGACCAGGTTTTCGCTGATGTACTGTTCCGCCTTGATGACGCGCTCCCACGACGGGGTCCGCATGTCGAGCATGCGCACGTACGCGTCGATCTCGGCGGCTTTTGCGGTCAGGCGTTTGCGCATGCGAGCGCTCATGACGTGCGAGTTCGCGCTCAACGCGCGCAACCGCTCCGAGGCTGCGTGCAGCATCGCGCGCACGTCCCGCATGGCCATGTCGCAGCGCCCTCCCAGATCGCTCTCCATCACGCGATGCCGCATGTCGGCGAACTTCGCGCGCAGATCCGCCAAGGTGCGCCAGCGGGGATCGTCGGTTTTGTGCGTCAGCAGCCAGATTTCCTGGAATTCGAAGAATATCTTCGCGTAGGTCTTGGCGCCCCAGGCGATGTCTTTGGCGCGACGCCATGCATATCGCAGCATGTTTTCGCGCGGGAACGTGGGGCGCCGCGTCGATCGCTCCTTGAGGCGCATCAAGCCCGTGACCATGGGGTGGGAGTGCGCCACGGTGCAATAGCGGTACCAGATGTACGTGACGAACATCTTCCAGTAGAGGCTTTTGGGGGTGCGCAGCAGCGCCGTGACGATGGCCTCCTTGTTATACATCGCGTCCCAGGCTTCGTAGTAGGCCGCGCGCCATTCGCCGGGGGCGAAGTTCGGATGGCGGTAGGTCTCGTGGAAGCTATCGAGACTATTGAGGTCGGCGTCGATCGGGACGCGCTTTTTGACCATGCGTTTGTGATCGAGCGATCCCGGCAGAGGCGTGACCATGAAGAACGACGCCATGTCCGCTTTGACGTTGTCGCGCAACATGAGCACGTTCTGGCGGACCGATTCCGGCGTGTCGAAGGGAAGGCCGATCATGTAGGCGGCATGGACGACGACTTCGGCGGCGCGCCATGCTTCGACCATGCTCGCGAATTCGTCGACCTTGTTCTGGGCTTTGCCTGTCGCAACGACGTTTTCGGGGTTGATGGTCTCGATGCCGATGAATACGAGGTAACACCCGGCCTTCGAGGCTTTCTCGACGAAACCGGGGATGAGGTAGGCCTGGGTGTCGACTTGCATCATGAATTGCACGTGGATGCCGCGCGCGCGCAGATCGATAAGACCGTTCAACACGGGCTCCCAGACGGGACTGCGCGCGAAATTGTCGTCGGTGAAGAAATAGAACGTGATGCCGCGCGCGAAATTGTCCTCGATGCTGCGCAGGATGCACGCGGCGCTTCGGCTGCGCATCGTGCGGCCTTGCACGTTGATGACCGTGCAGAACGAGCAGCCGTATGGGCAGCCGCGGCTCGTGTCGATCGTGCCCATGTCTTGGAAGACGAAATGCTTGAGGTAGTCGGTGTCGGGTTGTGGCACGGCGGCATGCTCGAGCGAAGGCAGCTCGCCCACTTCGTACAGCGGCTTCATTTCGCCCATCAGGGCATCCCGCAAAAAGCCCTCCATGAAGCCTGGCGCTTCGGCTTCGCCTCGCACCAGCGACACGCCCTGATCGAGCAAATGCTGCAACTCGGGCGAGGGCGCGTCGAACATGGCCAGCACGCCGCTGACGTGAAAGCCGCCCACGGCCACTTGAATGCCTTCGGCGCGCAGTTTCAGGGCGAAATCGGTCGCGCGCGGGAACTGGTTGCTTTGTACGCCCACGATGCCGACGAGCAACTGGCTGTCCCGGTCGCGACGGCTGCTTTTGATAATGCGGGCAAGCGGCACGGCCTGCACCGTGTCGTCGTAGGTTTCCACGTCAACCACGGTGTCTGGCCCGAGCGCGCCCGAGCGGGCCGCGTCTTCGGTCAGGGTCTTCAGCGTGCACAGGGTGTTTGAAGGCAGGACGCCGCGCCAATAGCGCAGCACATACCCGTCGTCGTCGTAGCGGGACGGCAGGATATAGATTACTTTGAGTTTTCGCAAGGCCATGATGCATGACTCCTCAGCGCCTGCGGCGCACAGGTCGCCTATTCTGGGAATTGTAACACGATTGCGTCGGCATATGGTAGGCAATGGAGCAAGCGTCTGCCTTCAGCGGTCTTCGCTCGCCGCCACGAGGGCTTCGCGCAACTCTCGCAACGACGGCAGCGTCGCGTCCACGTCATCAAGGCCGGCGCCAATCCAATGGAGAACGCTTTCCATGACATGCCGCCGCCATCGCACGGCGGGCCGCGAAATTTCATCGCGCAGATACTGAACATCCCGCAGCAGGCGGCATCGCTCTTCGCCATCCAGCGGCGCGTAGTCGGCTTCGTTCACGAGTCGCTCCATCAACGCCGGCACGGAGGCCAACGCCGCCTCCGTCTCGCCAGGGGCGGGCGGAAACCGGAGGTTGAACTCGAAGGCGTTCTCGACGATGTCGATGCCGTTCGCCGTGATGCGGGCCACGGCGAACATGGGCGGATTGTACCCCATCATCAGCTCGATGAAGCCCCGGTCGTGCAAATAATAGGCATTGCTCAAGAGTTCATGCCGCGTCAGCCCTTCGACCCCGTCCAAAAAATCCTCGGGCGTGAGCATGTCGTTCGGATCCTGCATGAACCGATCGTACAGAAGTTGCAGCAGCCGCCGGCGTATGGTCTTGGCATGAAGCGCGCTCATGACCAGAGTATACCAGGATGGCGCGAAAGAAACCCTCTTTCGGGCCTTTGCGTTCGGATCCGCAGGGCGCTAGAATCGCCGCATGAACCTCGCGTCGCTTCATTGCAAAGCTATCGTCCGGTACGACGGGGTCGGTTTCTCGGGGTGGCAGGCGCAACCGGGACGACGCACCGTGCAGGGGGTGATCGAGGGAGCGCTGAGCCGGATTGCGGCGGAACGCGTTCGGATTCACGGGGCGGGCCGGACGGACGCCGGGGTGCATGCGCTGGGGCAGGTGTTCTCGTTCGCCTGGCCGGGCCGCATGCCGCTCGACACATTGCAGTATGCGTTGTGCCGGATGCTCGGGCCGGAAATTCGCATCGAGTCGATGGAAACGGTTTCGCCGGCGTTTCATGCACGAAAATCGGCGCGCGCGAAACGGTACGCGTATTGTCTTGAACTCGCGCGATCGCCCGATCCGTTTTCGGCGCGTTATGCGTGGTGCGTGCCGCCCGACCTCGACCTGACGCGTCTTGCCGGGCTCGCGCAACGGTTGGCGGGCACGCACGATTTTGCCGGGTTCCAGGGGGGGAAGTCGTCCGTCCAAAACACCGTGCGCACGCTTCATTCGATGGAATTGCTTCGAGGCGGGGTGATGAGGCCGCTGGACGCCGCGACGCTGTGGCGGCTGGAGTTCCACGGCAACGGTTTCTTGTACAAAATGGTCCGCAATATCACCGCGACGCTTGTCGATATTGCCCGGGGCGCATTGCCCGAATCGCGGCTCGACGAACGGCTGCGCGCCCCGGCCCCATTTCTCGGCCGCACGGCCCCCGGTCATGGCCTTTTCCTGCTGGACGTTTCCTACGATTGACGCCGTCTACAGGATCAGCATCGCGTCGCCGTAGGAATAGAACCGGAACTCCTCGCGAATGGCGTATTGGTATGCTTCGCGGACGAGATCGGTCCCCGCGAACGCACAGACGAGGGCCAGCAGACTTGAGCGGGGCAGGTGGAAGTTCGTCTGCAACGCGTCGATGGCATGTACCCGGTGCGGCGGGTGGATAAAACAATTCGTGGAGCCAGCGCCGGGAACGTATAGTCCGCCGCGATGCTGCGTTTCGAGCACGCGTGTGGCCGTGGTGCCGACGGCGATGATGCGACCGCCCGTGCGGCGGGTTTCCGTCAGCGTCGCGGCGGTTTCCTCGGGAAGATCGAAGTCCTCGGATTCCAGTTGGTGGTCCTCGACGCGTTCGGTCTGGATAGGCCGGAAGGTGCCGTATCCGACGTGCAACGTCAAAAACGCGCGTCGCACGCCTGCCGCGTCGAGCGAGGCGAACACCTCCGGCGTGAAATGCAATCCGGCCGTGGGCGCGGCCACGGAACCCGGCGTGTGAGCGTAGACGGTCTGGTAGCGGGTCAGATCGCTCGCGTCGGGGCCATCGCGCTGGATATACGGCGGCAAGGGAACTTCGCCGCACGCTTCGAGCATCCGTATCACGTCAGGAACGTCGAAGCGCACCGTGCGCCGTCCGCCCGGCAACACGTCTCCGATGGCGATCCGGATATCCGAGCCGACGGTGACGACGGTTCCGGGCTTGACGCGGGCCGAGGGGCGCACCAGCGCGCTCCACACGCCCGGCGTCTCTTCGTGCAGCAGGAATACCTCGACCTGTCCACCGGTGTCTTTCCGCGCGCGCAATCGAGCCCGAATCACCCGGGTTTCGTTCAGCGCCATGCAGTCGCCGACGCGCAAGAACGACGCGATCTCGCGAAAGACGGCGGGGCGCATCGATCCTGTGGCGCGGTCCACGACCAGCAGACGCGACGCGTCGCGCCGGTCGGACGGATGCTGTGCGATCAGGCGCTCGGGCAGCGCGTAGTCCAGTTCACGAATGTCCATGGCCGCACACGATACCATGCGGGCGGGTTCTCGCAACAGCCGGGCGCGCTTGCCTTGGAAAGCGCGCCGGTTTGGGGGCGTTTCAGTCGATGAATACGTCGCCGTCCTGCGTGAAAAGGGTGATGGCGTAGCGTCCGTTGTTCATTTTTCCTTGGAACCGGCGCGTGTCTTCCAGGATGCTTCCCTGGAGTGACAGCGCGCGCGGACGAACTTCGCCGTTGCGGGCGGTGATGACGAACGCGGCGTCGGAAAAGGGCCCGGCCAGAAGGCGCAAATTCCCTTGTTCCACGCCGATATCGCAGTCGCCGCGAATGCCGTCGATCGCGAGTACGCGCACATCGCCGCCGCGTTGGCGCGCCCACACTTCTCCTTGCGGCGCGTCAACGATGATGCTGCCTTGTTCGCACCGCAGCGTTTGACGTCCGTACACCATGCGCGTGCCGAGCGCGCCTTGGCTTGTTTGCGCCGTGACGGGTCCCGCGCAATCCAGGATGTCGATATCGCCTTTGCGATTCACGATGACGAGTTCTCCTTTGACGGACTCGGCGGTCACGGCGCCTTCCGTCTGCTCGATCGCGACGGGACCTCCCAAGCCCGCGACGGATGTCCGGCCGCTTTGCGCGACCACCGAAAGCCGGGCCGTTCTGGGGCATTGGACGGTCACGTCCACGCTGTAATGCCGGCATCCGAGCGACGCCATGTCGTCGCGCACTTCGGTGGTTACATGGATGCCGTCCTCGCGCGGCGTGAGCGTTGCCGTCAATGCCTCGAGGGCTGCACGCACGTTGCCGTTCGCCTCCATGTGCGCCACGGGCCGTGCGCGAACCGTCAGACGATCGGTGTCGGCCCCCTCCACGCGCACATTGCCTTGAATGGTTTTCAACGACAACGGGGCTCCGTCCGCCACGACGCTGCTCAGTTCGATCACCCGATCAAACAGTGCCGCGCCTCCCAGCGCAGGAACCGGCCCGGAGTTGGAAGGGGGAAGGCCTCCGTCCAGGTGCAGATATGCCGTTTCGAAGAAGACATGGAACCGGAACCGTTGTTTGGCGTCGGCATTGGCGCAACGGGCGAGCACGGCGTTCCCCTGCATGGTTTTGTCCATGGGCATATCGGATTGAACATCGCCAAACAGGGCGCTTGCCACGATGTCGGCGGTTGTTTGTTCGCTGAGGTAGGCATGCAGGGGGCCGCT
>JAKJDA010000120.1:7506-7907 GCA_022706165.1 Candidatus Hydrogenedentota bacterium
ACCGTGGTTTCAGCCCCCATGTCGCGCAGGGTGAGCGATCCCCGGAAATTGGCGACGGTCAGGGCGCCCGATACGCCGCTGAATTCGGCATGGGCGTCGCGCAGGGTAAACACGCCTCCTTGTCGCAGCAGACGCGCCGTGAACGGGAACTCCCCTTGCGCCCGGGCAGTCACCGGGCCGCCGATGTTCTGCAGATCGACCGCGCCATACCATGAATCCAGGGCGACCGGGGCATTCAAGTCATGAAGGGTCGTGTCGCCGAAGGCATTGACGCACGATATGCGCGCCGTTCGGGGCGTTTTGAGGAGGTAGTTCACCTCGATGACGACGGCGCCCCGGTTGCGGGTCTCCGGAAGGCGGGTGCGGATTTCAATGTTTTCGGGCGAGACCGAAGCGGCGGG
>JAKJDA010000120.1:7999-8269 GCA_022706165.1 Candidatus Hydrogenedentota bacterium
TCGTTGGCGATGGAAATGGCGGCGTCTGGGCGGCAGGGATAGCTGCGTTCGACGTCGCGGGTGACCTTGGACAACCCGGAAAATGGATCGACTTGATATTCGCTCAAGGGACCCAGTCGCGGGGCGATCAGGCCTTCGCTCCTCTCGCCCATATAGGCGAGGCCGCGGTTCAAGGCATCGAAAAACGATCCGATGCGTTCCACGGCGGTTTCCTGACCCCAAGCGGCTCCGCACGCAAGAACCGCCATGGCCACTACCTTTGCGACCATC
>JAKJDA010000121.1 GCA_022706165.1 Candidatus Hydrogenedentota bacterium
CGCCCTTGTTCGCATTGGCCGATTGCGAGACGCTTGACCCGGCAGTGGATGCCCCGGACGTTTACGAACTGGCCCGCAACACGTACGCCGCGCAAAAAGAAGACTACTTCACCCCGGCCTCCGGCCGCGAGATGGGCTATGGCCAAGGATATCTGGCCCAAACCGCCATCCTGTTGGATCAACTCGTCGACGCGCGCGCCATCGTCGAGGAAGCCGCGGCGTTCTGCTATCATCACGCCGATCACAACTACCTCGTGCCGGAAGGGGTGATCGCGCATCCGTCGGGACGCTTCTGGTTCCGCGACGGCGACCTCGGCAATGCGGTTCACCAAGCGGAAATCGTCAAGAGCATCCGTCTGCTCATCGGCATCGACGACCTGCGGCCTGAGCGCGGCCTGCGCATCCTCCCCCGGCTTCCCGACGGTTGGGAGTCCCTTGGCGTCGAGCGCTGGCGCGTGGCGTTGCCGGATGGAGCCAGCGCGCACGTGCGCATGCGCTACACGCGCCTTGACAACGGCTACCGGCTGGAAGTCGAGGCGGACGCTCCCTTGCCCATCGCCTCGTTGCGTTTTGGTCCATTCAAGAAGAGCCAGACGTCGTTTGAGATCGACGCCCCCCAAGCGGAATGGACCGCCCGCTGCGTGGGCGACAGCATGTTCGTTTACGTCGCGCCGGGGGAGGGCGCGCGATCGACGGCGGCCATAACGGTGCGATCGAAGTAGAGCGGTTTAACTTTTTAGGGCTACGGGTCAGTCTTGCGAGAGCATTTTCGCCAGGGTTTCTTGCGCGTTCCGGCAGCGGACATCTGCAGCAGCGGCGAGCGAAAGATGCCCTTCTCCGGACGATCACGCTAGGTCAGGCGCACCATCATTTCCTGAATCAATGAGAGGCGCATCCGCATTCAAGCCGCTCATCGCTCTTTCTACGTTTTTGTCAGCAACCGGCAGACGCGCCCAGCGATATAGCCAACCAAGATTCTCGCCGACCACAAAAGAATACAACGCGGCAATTCGCTCGTGATCGTTTGCCAGATACTCCATATTCGCAAGCATTTGGGCATACGGGCCTTCTCCGGCAAACATAATCCGAAAAGCGATGCGATTTGCACGTATTCCATCATTCGCAGGTGTCGTTCACGCCATGTTCTTGCGCACGCTTGGCGACCTCAAGTCGAACGTGGAAATACCTCGCAATTGCGCGCGCACGTAACGCGAAAATTTTCTCATTGCAGACATCCCCTGTTTCCATCGTTGTATCTCACGCCTTGGCGCGGAGGCTCATTTCGGTGTGACGATCGCAATATGCCGGCTTCGCAGTGCAACAAGCGGGGCCATGTATATAGTGGGCGCTATCGCTGTTTCTTTCAGAGAGGAAAAGGGCTAAAGACATGTATGAACCGTAAAGGACAAGACGGATGCAAATGTCACAAACAAAGGAAAGCGGTCGAATCGATGCGGTTGCGAAGAACCATCGCATTCGCCTGCGAAGAGCGATACGAATCGTTCTGGGCTGTTGGCGCAGCAACGAAACGGACAGCGCCGGCCGAAAAAGCGCACGCTGGAAGGAGTGGTGCGCCGCAACGGATTCTCGCGCATGCGCCGCGTGCCGGGAGCGTCATGGTAAAATATACGCGATGGACAGCGCCCCGGCGGATGGGCCGCCATTGCACCCGAATTGCAGGTGTACTCTCGAAACGTTGTCGTTTATTCAGGCGGGGTATGCCACCGATAGAGGCGAAGAGGGCGCGGACTACTGGCTGCTGGTTTATGGCGAACTCCCTGAGTACTACATCTCGTCGGAAGAGGCCGAGCGATTGGGCTGGATACGGAAAGAGGGGAATCTGGCTGAGGTTCTGCCGGGGCGTATGATTGGCGGAGATGTCTTTGAGAATAGGAAAGGTAAACTGCCTGATGCGCCCGGACGGGTATGGTATGAGGCGGATGTCGATTATGCCGGTGGTTACCGAAACGCGAAGAGGATTCTGTTTTCAAATGATGGATTGATCTTCTTCACGGATGACCATTACCTGACCTTTACAGAAATCGGACTATAAGCGGTCCGTTTGAAGGAGTTCATGATGCCTAAGAAAAGAGAACTGACCGAAGAAGAGAAGGCGTACAGGCCCATCACGGAGAATCCCATCCGGATCGACCTGAAAGAATGGAAGTCGCTTTTTGACATCTTCGGGTTGCTCAAGAGGAAGTTGGGATTGCCCGATTTCTGCGGTGAGAACTGGGACGCGATCTGGGACCTAGCTAAAGGGTTCACGGATGTGCCCGTTACCATCGAACTTCATGGCGTATCTACAGCCCGGGAACGATTCCCCGAGGATGTGGATATTATGCTGGAGATATTTCATGATCTTCACAGAGGCTGGCCTCACATTGAGTATGTTGTGATCGATTGAAGGTGCCTGTTTCCGATCGCCGGTTTGTTGCTCTTCATGGACAGCCATTACCTGACATTCACGGAAGTCGGACTATAACTGAAGAGGGGAAATGCACAATGGCTGAGGGAAAAGGGCCTAGCGGCGAGATGATGCCGTACACACCGATCACGGAGAATCCTATCAGGATTGACCTGAAAGAGTGGAAGTCACGTTTTGACATCTTCGGGTTGCTCAAGAGAAAGCTGGGTTTGCCCGGTGACTGTGGTGAGAACTGGGACGCGATCTGGGACGTGGCCTGGGGGTTCAGCCCCGATCCTGTTTTGATCGAGTTCTATGGGGTATCGGCAGCCCGGAAAAAATTTCCCGAGGACGTGGAGATTATGTTGAAGGTATTTGGGCGTCTCCAGAAAGAGTGCCCCTGGATTGAACATGTGGTGATCGACTGACGGAGCTTATGCCTGAACGGTAGACCAGTTCGCTGTTTATCTAGAGCGACCTGCCCAATTCGTGCCGAGATATTGATACACTTCGAGCGTGTTCAGGCCGGGCTCGGTCGCGAGAAACAACGCGCCGTCGGCCTGCGATGCGGTGCTGGTCTTGCCGCACTTGCTCGCGCCATACAATAGGATCGAGTAGTTCGTCACGTTCTGTTTAGGGGGCGTTGGGGTGGTGGGGAGCATGATGTGTTTTCCTTTCTTAAGAGGGATTTAGGATTCACCACAAAGGCACAAAGGACACAGAGGTTCACAAAGGAAGAGCTCAACGCAGAGGCGCAGAGAACGCTGAGTTCGCAGAGAAGAATTGCCCTGCCGTCATTGCGAGCGCAGCGCAGCGAAGCAATCTATTCACCGCTAAGACCATACGCTTGAGAGCAGTCAACGACATTACAAGATTCGCTTGACCGATGAGATTGAGCGCTCGCCTTCAAGGTCAAGAACGCACAGCTGCAACACAGAATTGAGCGGTTAAAGCTGCTGAGCGACGTTAACGACCGACGACATGCAGAGTATGGCGACATGGCGATCAAAGCGTTTGAACGTTCACAATCGCTTCAAAAGAAATGGGGTACAGCCGAACGGGACGCAAAGCGCCATATCTTGGATATCATCAGTTTGAACTTTACCCTCGACGGCGCAACCCTAACCCCCCACAATGAGAAAGCCCTTTGACGCGTTCGCCAAAGGGCTCATTTCTAAAAATGGTCGGGGTGAGTGGATTTGAACCACCGGCCTCTTCGTCCCGAACGAAGCGCGCTAACCGGGCTGCGCTACACCCCGACCTGAGGATGGGTAGCATAGCTCTCAGGCGCGGCAAAATCAACATTCTTGTTTCCTGATTCTTGTTTCCTGATGAATCGCTGCGGTGTTGACCGTAGGTCTTGGCGTAAGGGGAAGAAATCGCGCCCAAACAGGGGCGTGCGCGGAGAATCCTTCCGCTGTGGCCCTGTGCTTTTGGGGGGCTGGTCTATCTCGGGAAACGGCTGATCGGGGCCGCATCCGCAGGGTTTTGTCTCCGGGGTTGTGTTCTCGGCCCTTAGGACTTGTGTTTGTTGCCCGAGTACGGCGCGACGCGCGCCGCGGCGACGGTCTTGACCATCGTGTTGATGTCGGCGGCGGATAGGCCTGCGGCAAGGCATTCGGCGATGGCGTCGCGCAGATGCCCTCGGACCATGTCGATGGTTTTTTCCTTGCAAATTTTGGGAGCCTTGTCGGAAATAGCAACGCCCACGCCCCGGCGGGTGGTGACAAGCTGGAGTATCTCGAGATCGCGATAGGCTTTGGTGACGGTGTTGGGATTGATGTCAAGCGTCAAGGACATCTCCCGCACCGACGGCAGGGTGTCTCCGGGCTTGAGCCGTCCCGACGCGATAGCGAACTGAATGAGATTCTCGATTTGGACGTACACGGCGATGGGACTTTGGGTGTCTATCGCGAATGTAACGTTCTGCTGCGCCATGGTTGATATCCTCCCTCACTGCATATGCATTTATGTATCCCTGCCCGGCTGCGCCGGGCTTTGTCTGGGCGTCCTGCGATCGAATCAAAGAATAGCATACTAATTGTGTGGGATGCAACTTGTTTGTGGCGCCGTCTACGTCATGTATCGTCTTTGTTTGAATGAGCGGCGGTTGACCCGTCCGGGCGCGACCTTCATAATCGCAGGAAGGGCGCCGCCGCAAGCGCACAGGTTTGTTCGGCGGCGCGGCAGTCTTGTGTGCAGCTTTGGGGTTCGTGGCAACGCATGAGCACTCCCAGAATCATCCTCCTCCTCTGGGTAGGGATAGCCCTTGTCGTGGGCGCTGTGGCCTTGTTCGCGCCCCGAAAGCCGCCGCCTGCCCCGACTTCGGAGGTTTCGTATGCCGCGCTTCCCGAGGGGCGTCACGTCTCCGACCGAGGATCGAGCGTGTTCGATGTCGATCGAGGCCGGGTCGATGCGGATTTGGGCCATGACGCCTCGTTCCCGGCCGAGGGCGAGCGCGTGTTTTTTTCGGGAAGGGTTACGGAAATGCGTACGGGGAACCCTGTGCCGCATGCCAAGGTGACGGCGCGCGCGGAGGCGTCCGGGGAGAGGGCCGATCCGTTGTCGTATGGCGCACGGAGCGGGGAGGATGGCCGTTTCGAAGTAACGGCGGCGGCGGGTTTTGATTATGTTATCGAGGCCAGTGCGGCGGGATTCCTGGATAGCGCCCCGCAAAAGATTGCGTTCGCGGCGGGACAGCGGCGGGTATCTGTGGACGTGGAGCTGTCGCGCGGGGCAACGGTGTCGGGCCGGGTCACCGAGGCGGAAACGGGACGTCCGGCGGCCGATGTGCCCGTGGCGGTGCGTCAGAAGACGGGCGGCCATTCGTCGCCTGTTCGCACGGGGTCGGACGGACGCTACGTTCTTTCCGGCATCGCTCCGGGCGATCACGATGTGCTGCTCGATCTTTCGCAGAGCCGCTATCTGGCTTTCGGCGGCATCCCCGCACAGCGCATCGTCGTGCCGGTTCCCGATGCGGAAATCACGGATGTGGATTTCGTGGTCCGTCCCGCAGGGACGGTGTGGGGATACATATACGGGCCGGACAAGATGCCTGTCGCGGGCTCCGATGTGCTGTTGTGCACGTCGGAGAGCATTCTGACGCAGGCGATTCATGTTGCGGCGCAGCGCACCCCGCCGCTATCGAGACGTTCGGACGAGAATGGCTACTATGAGTTGATCGGCGCGCCGTTGAACAAAGAGTGGCGGGTCCAGGCGATGCCCGATGCGCTGGCGCCGCAGTTGAGCCGTCCGTTCCTCCTGACCGATGGGGCGCGCACGGCCCGCGTGGACGTGTTCCTTAGCCTTGGCACGACAATCAGCGGGCGGGTGGTTTCGACGCGGGGCGGCGTAGCGCCGGGAGCGGACGTGGCATGTCTGCCCGCCTATTCCCAGTTTACGACCCCCATGGCAAGCCCCAAAGCCATTCGCTCCGCTCGATCGGATGAGCGGGGGGAATTTGTCTTGACGGGACTTCCGTCCGGCGAATATCAAATCCTGGCGCGGAAGGAAGGGTTCAAATTCGCGCTGATGGGAGAGCCTGTGCGTCCGGACGGCGTCCGGGACATTCGCGGCGTGGAAGTTTGGTTGACTCCCATCGCGTCAGGCGAGCACACGGTTTTCGGCACGATCTCCGATTCGTTCGGCCGTCCGATTGCCGCGGTCGACGTGTCGCTCACGCTCGTATCGGGCTTCTCCGTCAGCGTGAACGAGTTGCGGGCGACGACCAATGCCCAAGGTTTTTATTCGTTCGACGGCATCGAGGAAGGCAGTCTGTTTCTCCGCGTTTCGCGCGACGGCTACGCCGGCAAGACCGTGGATGCGGTGCAGTTGGACGCGCCAACCGACATCGTGCTGGATGCGCATGTCGAAGTCAGCGGACGCGTGGTGGTTCGGGAAACGGGGGATGCTGTGCCCGGCGCGGACGTTCGCGCGATTCCGCTGGAACAATCCGCCGATTTCTTCGCCATTGCCTCGATGACGCGCGACGTCGCGCACACCGACGCCGACGGACGCTTCACGTTGCGCTTGAGCCCTGGAGAATACGCGCTAGAGGCATCGGCGTCGCAGTACGCGCCGGGAAGCGCGCAGGTTTCGCTCGTTCCCGGACGTGACGCATCCGGCATCGAAATACCCGTGAGCCAAAGTGGCGGCGTCATCCGAGGCAGGGTGGTCTCGGTGGACGGACGCGCGATGCCCGGGGCCAATGTCCGCATCGGCCGCGCAGGGTTGTCGTACATGGGGATCGTGGAGGCGGCTTCGGATTCCTTTTCCGGCAAGCAAACGGAGAGCGGCGCCGCCGGCGAGTTCGCGTTTGAGCGTCTCGCAGAGGGATCGTATCGCTTGGAGGCGCGGATGAACGGGTATGCCATGGGGTCTGCGGGACCTATCGCCGTCGCGGCGGGTCAACGGGCGCCGGATGTCGCCATCGTCTTGGGTCAAGGCGGAACGCTGCAAGGATATGTCGCCGTCGACGGGAAGATTCGGGAAGGGGCGGTGATCGTGCTTGCCGGAAACAGCGTCCGCGAAATGGCCAGCGCGGACCAAAACGGGCAGTACGTCATCCGCAACGTTCCCGTGGGCGAGTATCTGGCTTCCGCGATGCTTCTCGACGACATTTCGGGCGGCGCGTTCCGTCCGATGCATGCCCGCGTGCGCATACGAGAAGGCCAAACGACCACCCAAAATTTTGGCCAGGAAGACGATGCGCCGCACGAAACGGGAACGCTGATCGCGGGCCGTTGCGCTCCGCCGCCGGGCAACGGCGTGCAGGGCGTCGCGCTGTTGATGATTCCTTCGGAAGACGGAGCCCAAGGATTGAACCTCGCCAATCCCATGCTCTGGTATGCGCAAGGGGCGGCGTCTTCGGCGGCCGCCAACATCCAAGGGTACGGCGTCGTGGGAAGCGATGGAACCTTCTCCATTGAGAACGCGCCGCGCGGCGATTTTCTGTTGCACGTATACTACCTGCGCCCCGGCGACTTTTTGCGGCGGAAGGTCGATCCCGTCCACAGTCAGGTCGTGCGGATTTCCGGAGAGCCGCGCTTGGAGGTGCAGGCGCCCGTAAAGGCCGCGCCATGAGCGACGTCCACGCGGTGATGGAGCTCGAAAACGTCCGCGTGCGCTACCGCGCCATCGATGCCTTGAAAGGCGTGAGCTGCCGCCTGGACCGCGGCGCCATCGGATTGCTCGGCCCCAACGGCGCGGGCAAGAGCACGCTCCTGAAAAGCGCGCTCGGATTCGTCAGGCCTTCGGAGGGGCGCGTGTCGTTGTTCGGCCTCGACATGCCCCGGGACCGCCTTGCCATACGGCGCCGTCTCGGCTATATGCCGGAAAAGGACGTTGTCAGCCCCAAGATCAGCGCGGTGTCGTTCCTTACCTACTGCGGCAGGCTGTCCGGCATGTCGCGCGCCGACGCGATGGAACGCGCCCACGAGACGCTCGGCTACGTGGGCCTGGACGATGCCCGTTACCGCAAAATGGAGACGTACTCGACGGGCATGCGTCAGCGCGTGAAATTCGCGCAGGCGCTGATCCACGACCCCAAGCTGCTGTTGCTCGACGAGCCCACGAACGGACTCGACCCGGAAGGGCGCACGGAAATGCTCGAGTTGATCCGGCGCCTTGCCTATGGGCGCGGCGTGACCGTGCTGCTTTCGTCGCACCTGCTGCCCGACGTGAAGCGCGTCTGCGACCGCGTGCTCATCATTGTCCAAGGCCGCATCGTCCGCGACGCCGCGATGGCGGAACTAACCGCGTTCAAGGCGGGCATGTACGAAGTGCGGGTTGACGACGCGCGCCAAGCCTTCCTCGATCGGCTCGCGGCGGCGGACTATTCCTGCATTGGACTTCAGAAC
>JAKJDA010000122.1 GCA_022706165.1 Candidatus Hydrogenedentota bacterium
ATGGGGACGGCGGTCATCGTGCGCTTCGCTTTTTCGATGGCTTTCCGGATGGCTTCGGGGACTTCCGCCGCCTTGCCCAAGGCCGCGCCCACGCGGCCGTTGCCGTCGCCCACTACGACGATCGCGCTGAAACTGAAGCGGCGTCCGCCTTTGACCACCTTGGCCACGCGGTAGATCTTCACCACCGGTTCGATGAAAGCGGCCTCCGACGATTCGCGTCCGCGGCGATCTCCGCGCGGTTCCCGTTTCGCTCGCACTGTACTCAACGTAGCTCTCCTGTCAGTCTGACTTTCCCTGGGTCCAACGGCTTCTCGCCCGCCCCGTATGCCGAATCTCTTCCGTCTGCGGTCTCCGGCGCGCCCCCGCTCGTCCGGCCAAGCGGGCAAGTAGTGTACGCGTCCATCGCACGCATTGCAACTATGCGATCTAGAAGTCCAACCCGGATTCTCGGGCGGCGTCGGCCAAGGCCTTGACTCGCCCATGGTATAAACGCCCGCCGCGGTCGAAGCACACCTGCGCAATCGATTGGCTCTTGGCCGCGTCGGCAATCGCCTTGCCTACCGCCTTGGCGGCGTCGATGTTGCCGCCCGAAATTTTCAAGGCGACGGACGACGCAGCGGCCAAGGTGCGCTGACTCGAATCGTCGATGATCTGTGCATAAATGTGCTTGAGGGTCCGGTGCACGGTTAGGCGCGGCCGTTCGGCCATGCCTGTCACGGTCTTGCGCATCCGGCGTGTGCGCCGTTCCAGGCGCTCCAATTTGCCCACTGCCATGCCCTTGCTCTCCTACGTGGCTCAATGGCCACCCTGCATCTGTCCGCCAAGAGAATCTGCCGCGTTTGCGAACCGTCTACTTGGAGCCGGCCTTGCCTACCTTGCGGCGCACGTATTCGTTTTCGTAGCGAATGCCTTTGCCCTTGTAGGGCTCCGGTTCGCGCCAGGCCCGGATATCGGCGGCGGTTTGTCCGACGAGTTCCCGATCAATGCCCGACACCCGAATGGTCTGCGTTCCTTCCACGGCGAATTCAATGCCGAGAGGCGGTTCGATCATGACCGGATGGCTGTATCCCACGGCCAGGTTGAGCGATTTGCCCTGCAGCGAAACGCGGTAGCCGACGCCTTGGATCAAGAGGGTTTTGACGAACCCCTGGGTCACGCCGGTGACCATGTTCTGGATGAGGGCCCGCGTGAGCCCGTGCAAGGCGCGATGGGCCGGCCTATCGCTCGGGCGCGTCACCGCAATCTCGCCGTCCGTCACGGTCACCACCACGTCGGGATGGAGATCGCGCTCCAACGAGCCTTTGGGGCCAACGATTTTGAGGTGGAGCCCTTTGAGCTCGACCTTCACTCCGGCCGGCACGATGACCGGCAGCTTGCCTATTCTCGACACGGATCGACTCCCTTTCGCCGCCTAGCCGCGGTCGTCTACCATACCTCGCACAGAATTTCGCCGCCGACGTGGGCCTCGCGGGCTTGTTTGCCCGTCATGACGCCGCGCGACGTGCTCAAAATCGAAATGCCCAGGCCGCTGCGCACCGGACGGACTTCCGCGCTCTTTGCATAGACGCGCAAGCTCGGGCGGCTCACCCGGCGCAATCCCTGCAATACGGGACGGCGATTCTCGCCTTGATATTTCAAGGAAACGCGCAGCGTTCCTTGCGGGCCTTCCTCGATCAGCCGATACGCCGCGATGAAACCTTCCCGCAGCAAAACCGAACAGATTTCTTCCTTGATGCGGGACGCCGGAATGTCCACGTGATCGTGGCCGGCGACCAGCGCGTTGCGCAGGCGGCTCAACAGGTCCGCAATTGGATCGCTCATCGACATGATCTCTTGTCCCTCGCTATTACCAGCTCGATTTCGTCACGCCGGGCAACTTGCCCTCCAACGCCAGGTTGCGGAAACAGATGCGGCAGATGCCGAACTTCCGCATGTACGCGCGGGGCCGGCCGCACAGCCGGCAGCGATGATACGATCGGACCTTGAATTTCTGCGGGCCGCTGGCCCTTGCTATCATGGACTTCTTCGCCACGTTCGTCTCCTTATGCCGCGCTCAGCGCCGGTCACGCCCGGAAGGGGGCCCCAAACTTGCGCAACAGTTCCCGGCTTTCGTCCGCGGAACGCGCGTTCTTGATCACGAACGTGACGTTCATGCCGCGAACCTTTGCCACCGCGTCCACCTTGATCTCGGGAAATATCGTCTGTTCGCGCAAGCCCAGGGTATAGTTGCCCTGCTTGTCAAACCCTGTCGGCGAAATGCCCCGAAAATCACGCACGCGTGGAATGGCCACGTTGAACAAGCGATCCATGAACTCGTACATGCGATCGCCGCGCAACGTCACCATGCAGCCAATCTTCGCGCCTTCGCGCAATTTGAAGTTCGAAATCGACTTGCGCGCGGTCCGGATGCTCGGCTTCTGGCCGGCGATCGCGCTCAACTCGGACGTCGCGCCTTCCAGCAGCCGCGGGTCCGCAGGGCCGTCGCCCACGCCCATGTTGATCACGATCTTTTCCAGGTGCGGAATCTCCATCACGTTCTTGTAGCCGAATTGCTGGCGCATTTCGGCCGCGATGGCGCTTTTGTATTTGTCTCTCAGTCTCGCCGCCACGGTATCCGTCCTTCTTAGTCGTTCAACGTTTCGCCGTTGATTTTGTACATGCGAACCCGGGTGCCGTCTTCCAGTCGCTTGATGACGATCTTGGAGGCCTTGTTCACCGCCGCGCACCAGGGCATGACGTTGGAAAGGTGAATGGTTCCTTCGCGTTCGACGATGCCGCCGCGGCTTGCGCGTTGGGTGGCCCGTGAATGCTTCTTGATCATGTTCACGCCTTCCACCACCACGCGGTTGTCTTTGGGAAGGACGCGGAGAACGCGTCCGCGCCGGCCTTTGTACGGACCGGCGATCACCACCACGGTGTCGCCTTTGTGAATATGCATCGGTCGGCCCCCTATACCACTTCCGGCGCCAGCGAGATGATGCGCATGAAGCCCTTTTCCCGCAGTTCGCGGGGAACCGGGCCGAAGATGCGCGTGCCGCGCGGCTCCTTGTTCTGGTTGATTAACACCGCCGCGTTTGAATCGAAGCGGATGACTGTCCCATCGGGGCGTTGCGTGTCCTGGCGCGTGCGCACCACGACCGCTTTGACGACGTCGCCCTTCTTCACGCCCGAATTCGGCAAGGCTTCGCGCACGGAAGCCGTGATGATGTCGCCAACGTGCGCATACCGGCGCCGGGTGCCGCCCATCACCTGGATGCACCGAATCCGGCGCGCGCCGGTGTTGTCGGCCACCTCGAGGTTCGAGTAAATCTGGATCATGAGGGTGTTTCCTTCTCCGCTAATCGGCGCGTTTGACGATTTCAACCAGGCGCCACCGCTTGGTCTTGCTGAGCGGGCGCGTCTCCTGGATGCGCACGACATCGCCTTCGCGGCAGGCATTCTGCTCGTCATGCGCCTTGAATTTCTTGGTGCGCTTGGTCGCCTTTTTGTACAAGGGGTGCGTCACCACGCGCTCCACCGCCACGGTGACGGTCTTCGCCATCGCGTTGCTGGTCACCACGCCTACGCGCTCTTTTCGTCGGCCACGTTCTTCCATGATCACTTCGTCGCCTCTTTCTGTGCGGTCAGTTCCCGCTCCCGCAAGATCATTTTCATCCGCGCAATCTCACGGCGCGTGGTGCGCGCCGCGCGCACATTTTCCACCGCGCCGGTCGTCAGCTGCTTGCGGAACATCCACAGCGACTTCCGTTGGTCCGCCAACCGCTGCCGGAGCTCCTGTTCGGTCAATTCTCGCAGATCATGCGCTTTCACGTTGGTTCTCCACTAGGCGCTGTGGGCGCGCGCCACGAATTTGGTGCTAATCGGCAATTTGTGCCCGGCAAGCCGGACGGCTTCGCGAGCCAGTTCTTCCGGCACGCCTTCCAATTCGAACATCACCCGGCCCGGCTTGATCACCGCCACCCATTCTTCCGGGGCCCCTTTGCCTTTTCCCATGCGGGTTTCGGCCGGTTTTTTGGTGATGGGCTTGTCCGGGAAAACCCGTATCCATATTTTGCCGCCGCGCTTGACGTGACGGGTCAACGCAACGCGCGCCGCCTCTATCTGCCGCGCCGTCACCCAGCCCACTTCCGTGGCCTTCAGGCCATACTCGCCAAAGTCCACGCTTGCCGCACCCTTGGTGTATCCTTTGCGGCGGCCGCGCTGCACCTTGCGGTATTTCACCCTCTTGGGCATTAACATGATCGTATCACTCCTGCTTGCAGCCTCTTCCGACTGTTCCTGTGCCTGTTATCGGCCGCACTACCCTCTGCGCTGCCGCTCGGGGCGTTCGCCGCGCTCGGGGCGTTCGCCGCGCTCAGGACGGTCGCCGCGCTCCCGGCGTCCGTGCATGCGCGTTTCGCTCAACCCCGTGATTTTCTCGCCCGGCTCGACGTCGCCGTGATAAATCCAGCATTTCACGCCAATGGTTCCGTAGGTCGTGTAGCTTGTCGCAAAACCGTAGTCGACGTCCGCGCGCAAGGTGTGCAGCGGCACGCTGCCTTCGCGGTTCTGCTCTTGCCGCGCGATTTCGGCGCCGTTCAATCGACCCGCCACGCGCAGGCGAATGCCTTTCGCGCCCAAGCGCATCGTGTTCTGGGCGGCCTTTTTCATGGCGCGTCGGAACGAGATGCGGCGTTCGAGCTGGGAGGCAATGCCTTCAGCGACGAGTTGCGCGTTCAGTTCGGGAGTCAACACTTCGTGAATGTTGATCAGCAATTCCCGTCCGGTCAGCTTTTCCAATTCGTAGCGAAGCTTGTCGACCTCCGCGCCGCGCTGGCCAATCACCAGGCCCGGCCGCGCCGTGTAGATGTGCACCTTCGCTTTCTGACCCGCGCGCTCGATGTCCACTTTGGCCACGCCGGTCTGGTACAAGCGTTTCTTGATGTAGTTGCGCAGTTTCAGGTCTTCATGCAGCAGATTGGCGTAGTCCTTGCCTGCATACCAGATGGAACTCCAATTGCGAATCACGCCCAGCCGGAATCCCAGGGGATGTACTTTCTGACCCACCGATGCGCCTCCTTAGTTTTCGCTAATCACCAGCGTGATGTGGCTGGTGCGTTTGCGGATGCGGACCGCGCGCCCTCGCGGCGCCACGCCCCGTCGATGAATCGTCGCCGCGCCATCGATCAGCACCGTTTTCACGACGTATTCGTCGGTGTTGATGCGCTTGCGCTGTTCGGCGGCGATGCTTTCGGCGTTGGCCACGGCCGATGCCAACACCTTGCCCACGTAGAGGGCGCCTCCTTTGACCACGAATCGCAGCGTATCGCGCGCCTCGCTCACTTTTTTGCCGCGGATCAAGTCCGCCACCAGCCGCGCCTTGCGCGGGGCTATGCGGACGAATCGCGCCCGCGCTATCGCTTCCGCCATGACCTTATGCTCCCTTCGCCGCCTTGTCGGCCTTCGTGCCTGAATGCCCGCGGAAGGTCCGCGTCGGGGCGAATTCGCCCAACTTGTGACCCACCATGTTTTCGGTCACGAACACCGGAATGAACTTGTTGCCGTTGTGGACGGCGATCGTCAGCCCCACCATGTCCGGCACCACCGTGGAGCGGCGCGACCACGTGCGGATTATGCGGCGATCGCCGGTCGCGGTCTGCTTTCTCACCTTGTCCATCAAGGACTCCTCGATGAACGGGCCCTTCTTAACTGAGCGTGGCACGATTCGTCTCTCCTATCACTTCTTGTTCCGGCGACGAATGATGTGAATGTCGGACCGCCGGTTCGGCTTGCGGGTCTTGTGCCCCTTGGTCGAAACGCCCCACGGCGTCACCGGATGGCGTCCGCCCGAGGTGCGGCCTTCGCCGCCTCCGTGCGGGTGGTCCACCGGGTTCATCACGACGCCGCGCACCTTCGGGCGGCGGCCCAGCCAGCGCGTGCGCCCGGCCTTGCCTATGCTGATGTTCAAATGGTCTTCGTTGCCGACTTGGCCGATGGTCGCGCGGCATTCCAGAAGCACGCGGCGCATTTCGCCCGACGGAAGACGCAGCACCGCGTAGCGCTCCTCTTTCGCCAGGAGTTGGCAGCCGTTTCCGGCCGCGCGCGCCAACTGTCCGCCCTTTCCGGGAACCAGTTCGACGTTGTGAATCATCGTGCCCAGCGGGATGCGCACGATCGGCAGGTTATTGCCCACCTGGTATTCCGCCTCGGCGCCGCTGTTGATCACCATGCCCACGCTCAGCCCCACGGGCGCCACGATGTAGCGCTTCTCGCCATCGGCATACGACACCAGCGCGATGCGGGCCGTGCGGTTCGGATCGTATTCGATGGCCACCACCTTGCCGGGAATGCCATCTTTGTCGCGCCGGAAATCCACCACGCGGTACAGTCGCTTGTGGCCGCCGCCGCGCCGCCGCATCGTAATGCGGCCTTGGGCATTGCGACCCGCCTTGCTCGGATGCGGCAGCGTGAGCGACTTCTCCGGCTTGTCCTTGGTGATTTCCGAATAGTCGGAGACGCTGGTGAACCGCAGCGTCGGGGTGACTGGCTTGTATTTTTTTATCGGCATCGTCCGCGCTCCCCGCTAGATAAGCTCAATCGTATCGCCCGCGCGCAGCGTGACGATGGCCTTCTTCCATGCCGGTCGGCGGCCTTCGTGACGGCCGCGCCGGCGAACTTTGCCCAAGTAATTCATTGTGTTGACAGCCTCCACCTTGACGCTGAAAATGCGTTCGATCGCGTCGCGGATTTGGCCTTTGTTGGCGCGCGGGTCCACGCGAAACACATACTGGTTCTTCGTCGTGCTCAGAATCGTCGATTCCTCGCTCAAGAGCGGAGCCTTGACGATGTAATAGGGATCGGAGTTCATGACAGTCGCTCCTCCAGCTTGGCCAGCGCATCCTGCGCCACCATCACGCGGGCTGCGGTCATCACGTCCAACGCATTCACGTCGCTCGCCGTGCGCACGCTCACCTTCGGGATGTTGCGGGTCGACAACACGGCGTTCTTGTCCGCATCCGCCATGATGATCAGCGTCCGGCGGCCCGCAGCGGAAAGCTTATCCAGCATCGACGCCATCGGCTTCGTCTTCGGCGCGTCGCATGCGAAATTTTCCAGAACGCACAAGGCCTCGCCGCGCACGCGATCGCTCAGCGCACAACACAACGCCTTGCGCCGGAACGCGATCGGAACGTCCTGACGGTAGCTGCGAGGATGCGGGCCCCACACCGTGCCGCCGCCGCGCATCTGCGATTCGCGCGAACTGCCGTGCCGGGCGTTGCCCGTGCCTTTCTGCCGGTAGGGCTTGATGCCGCCGCCGCTCACGTCCTTGCGGGTTTTCGTGTCCGCATTTCCTTGACGCTTGCTCGCCTGCAACGCCAACACCACCTCGTGCACCAGAACGGGATTCATTTCCACGTCAAAGACCGTCGCATTCAAAGCCACCGAGCCCGCCTCGGTCCCGTCCATTCGGAATAGTTTTGCCGACGCCATGGCTACTTGGCCCCTTTCACGCTCTTCTTGACTTCCACGATGCCGCCGGTGGCGCCGGGAATGCAGCCCCGAATCACCAACAGGTTTTTTTCTGCATCGACCTTGACAATCTCAAGGTTCTGCGTGGTCACGCGGGCGGCGCCCATGTGCCCCGGCATGCGAAGGCCTTTGAATACTTTGGATGGGTCCGCGCTTTGACCGATCGATCCCGGGCGCCGATGGAAATTGGAGCCGTGACCGCCCGGACCTCCGCCAAACTTGTGGCGGCGATGGACGCCGGCAAAGCCGCGGCCTTTGGTGACGCCGCTCACGTCCACCCGCTCGCCCACGGCGAACAGATCGACGCGAACGAGATCGCCTAGCTTGAATTCGTCGGCGGGGTCCACGGGAAACTCGACCACGTGGCGCTTGGGTGTGACGCCGGCTTTTTTGAAATGGCCGCGTTCCGGCTTGGTGCAACACTTTTCGCGCCGCTCGCCAAACCCGAGTTGAACGGCCTCGTATCCATCGCGAAGCTCCGTCTTGCGTTGCACCACGCTGCACGGGCCCGTTTCGAGAAGCGTGACGGGAATCCAATGACCCTGTTCCGTGAACAGACGGGTCATGCCCAGCTTCTTGCCCAGCATTCCTTTCAGCATTGAACTGTTATCCTTTGCAGCGGAGCGGCCACGTTCGGCTAGTCGTCGCCGGCGTTCCGTTCTTGCCTGCGCCTGTCTTCCGACGGGGCGCTCCTCACTCGC
>JAKJDA010000123.1:0-300 GCA_022706165.1 Candidatus Hydrogenedentota bacterium
CCCGTCAACGAGCGATGCGACGAACTCGCTTCGCGGGAGATTGAAAAGCTGCGTTTGCGCGACTGACGCGGCGAAAGACCGATGCGAAAAACATGGCGCAGATCGCGATTGCCGTTGCACCTCATGCCCATCATGTTCGGCATGTGCGGCGTCTTGTTTTCTCGTTTTCTGACGGATCCCGTCTGGCAGGTGGCGGTGATCCTGTTGTCTGTAGCAGGCCCCTTGTTTGCGGGAGGGGCCATTCTCGCCAGTTTGCCCAATCGCGGTTTCGAGCGGGGCTTGGTTGTCGGCGGGCTGCTC
>JAKJDA010000123.1:310-8177 GCA_022706165.1 Candidatus Hydrogenedentota bacterium
TTTGCTGCTGGGCGCGGTGGTCGCGTTCTCGGGACTTCCCGACGCGCTTAGCACCCAGGCGGAAGCGCCGGATCGCGTGGACGAACTGTCGCGCTGGATCGGCATGGCGAGCTTGCTGGTGGGCTTGCTGGCGATATTCTTCGCGATTGGCCGGACGGGCGAGGCGATCGAGGAGATTGGCGAGCGGTTTCGTCATCTAGCCGACCACATGAGCGAAGGGGTCGTGCTGATGTCGCCCGATGGCCTTATCGTGTTTGCCAACAAGCGTTTCGTGCAAATGACCGGCATCTCCGAAGAAGCGCTCGTGGGACAGGATGCATCCAACGTGGCCGAGCGTTTCCGGCTGCAGCCCGTCGTTTCCCACATGGACCGTCACTGGCGCGGCGTGGCCAGCGAGTATCAGGTTTCCTGGACCGTGCACGACGATGTCCGCCAATTCTGGGTCACGGGAACGCCGGTGTATAATCGGCGGGGGCAATTGGCGGGCAGCGTTGCGACGTTTCGCGATATTACCGATCAACACGAAATGGGACGTCGGCTTGAACGGTATGCCCAGGGGCTGCAGCAGTTGGTCGAAGACCGAACCCAGAAACTGCGTCACTCGGAGAACCGGTTGCGCGAGTTGCTGTTGCATATGAACGAGGGATTCCTCACCGTCGACGCGTCGTTCAAGGTGGTGTTTGCCAACAACCGCATATGCACGTTGCTCCGGGTTTCGCCGGACCAGATGATCGGGCATTTCCTCTTCGATTTCGTGGAGGCGGCCGGGCGCGGGCGGCTTTTGGATCTGTTCGAGGGCCGCGATGCCTTTCCGCATGATCGCATGCAGCAGGAACTCAGCCTGATCCAGACCGGGGGGGCGCTGGTTCCTGTGGTGATTGGCGTGGCGCCGGTGATTGACGCGTCCGAGGACGACGCACGCTATTCGCTGGTGATTACGGACGTCACCGAACTCAAGCAGATGCAGCATCAACTTGAGGCGCGCGCGGCCGAATTGGAAGCCACCAATGCGGAGTTGAAATCGATTGACCGCGCCAAGGATGGTTTTCTGTCGAACGTGACGCACGAATTGCGGACGCCGTTGAGCACGATCCGGGGCTACCTGGAGATGCTGGTCTCGTCCGATTTAGGGCCTTTGGAACGGCCGCAACTCAATGCCATGCGCGTCATGCTGCGCAATGCGCAACGGCTCTCGCATCTTATCGATGAGATGATCGAATTTAGCCGCATGGAGATCAAGGGCATTCATCTCGCGAGAACCCTCCTTTCGCCCGATCGTCTCGTTCAGGAATGCGTGGCGTCGATGCAGCCACAGGCGCTGGCGCGCGAACTCAGCGTGCGCGTCGAGATCGACGAAGGCGTCCTGCCGTTGTGGGCCGATCGGAAACGAATGCTTCAAGCGTTGACGATTCTCCTCTCCAACGCGGTGAAATTCAGCCAGGAACGCGGCACGGTTCGCATACGCCTGATGCAACGTCCGGGCGGATCGGCCATCGCGGTGGCGGACGAAGGGATTGGCATCGACCCGGCCTATCAGAAACGGGTTTTCGACAAGTTCTTTCAGGTGGACAGCTCGCTGGCGCGGCATTACGAGGGGGCGGGGATTGGGCTTTCCATCGCGAAGAGCATCATGAAGGCCCATGGCGGCTCCATTGAACTGGAGAGCGAGTTGGGAAAAGGGAGCGTTTTCACCTTGACGCTTCCGAATGCCTCGTTCGAGACGGCGCCGCCGCCCGATATTCCGCCCCAGTTCGATGGATTGCGCGTAATGCTTGTCGAGGAGGACGGCGATTTCCGCAAACCGGTGGCCCAACTGCTCAGAGGCTGCGGGTGTCGGGTGGATGAAGTCAATAACGGCTACGAGGCGTTGCGCATGGCGCGCGAGCATCCTCCGGATATTCTCCTGGTCGATGAAGTCATGGCCGATCTGTCCGGGGCGACGATGATCGCCCAGTTGCAGCAGACGCCGGCCATGTGCACGGCGCCGATAGTCCTATTCGTAGGGGAGGGATCGCGAACGCCTTCTCTGCAGGACGTCTCGCACGGCGCGGTGGAATTCTTGCAAAAGCCTTTTGGAGCCGCGGACTTGCTGGTCGCCATCGCGAGCGCTTGCTTCGTCGAACACCCGATGGAAGCGGCGGCTTTTCTCACGCCGCCGCCCTCCCCTCCGGAGCCCGTCGCGCGTGCGTTGGTGATCGATGAAGATCCGGACTTCCTGGCGTGGGTCGAAACCGTTTTCCGCCTTCGCGGGGTGCCGTGCCATTGTGCCGGCGACGTTCGCCAGGCGCTCGAAATGGGCCACGCCTTTCAGGCTACGGTCATTCTCTTGGATTGGGACATCCAATACCCCTCCGCGTCGGATGGGCTGGCGCAGTTGCGCGCCAATGCCGCAACGCAGGCGGCGGTGGTGCACGCCATGACGGGCGTTCCCCCGGGAAACAGAAATTTCAGCGGCGTGAGTTCGATCCTGAAAAAACCGTTTTCGGCGGAGCAGTTGACCGAAACGGCGTTGCGTGGCTCGCGATCCGGCGTGCGCAAAGCGTAGAGGATGGCCTGGATTGGCGCCGCCGCGCGTTGACTTCTCGCTGCGGCATGGTTAGATTTTCGGGAAGGTTCGTGAGGAGATTTCTCGGCGCTGTGGCGTTATGCGCAAAAAGTCTTTTCTTGAAAGGACGTTCAGGAGAAAGTGAACACGGTATGCGTGGATTGAGAGTCGGTCTTGTTTTCAGGATATGGGCGATTGTCGTGTTGTCGGCGGGGATGGCGTTTCCGCCGGAAGCGCAGGGACGGGCCGCTGCTTCCGCGACCCAAAACCGCGCCGCCGTCAAGAAAACGCCGGTCAAACAGCCTTCCGCTCAAAAGGCTTCGGTCAAAAAAACGGTTGTCAAAAAGGCGGTCCCGAAGTCCCGGCAGACGGTTCCTGCTCGCACTGCACCGCCTCAGGAAGAGACGCGTTCCGAAGAAGCAAGCGTCGCAGGGCTTTCGAGCAGCATGATTTGTGTCGAAGAGAACTCGGGGTTGGAGCTGTATGCGCGAAACGTAGACATGGAGCGGCCGCCGGCAAGTCTGGTCAAGATGTTGCTGATGCTGCTTGTGGCGGAGGGCATCCAAGCAGAGAAATGGACGCTTGAGACGCCGGTGGCCATTTCGCGGCGCGCGGCCGAGACGCCGCCGAGCAAGGTGGGCGTGCGCGAGGGCGAGACATGGCCGTTGGGCCATTTGATGCTGGGGGTGGCGGTTCTGTCCGCGAACGACGCCGCGATGGCCGTGGCCGAGGGTCTCTGGGGCAGCGAGGATGCCTATAAACAGCGCATGAATGCTCGCGCGCAAGAATTGGGAATGACGCATTCGGAGTTTCATAGCGTGCACGGCCTTCCGCCCGTCAACGGCGATAAACCGGATCGCGCCACGGCGCGGGACTTGGCGTTGCTGGCGCGGACGTGCGTCCGACATCCTCAGATCATGCAGTGGGCGGGAACGAAGGAATTTCAGTTTCGCCCCGACGAAGCGCCCCGGCAGTGCACCAACAAGCTTCTCTTGCGGATGACGGATTGCGACGGTCTCAAAACGGGGTTTACGCGGGCGGCGGGGCATTGTATCGCGGCGACGGCGGAACGCGATGGGGTTCGTCTTATCAGCGTGGTCATGGGCTGTGAGAACCGGCTTGTTCGATTCAATGCCGCGGAGGACTTGTTGAACGAAGGGTTTCGGCAGGTGACGCGGCATTGCGTTTTGACGGCGGGGCAGGAGGTGACGCCCGCGGCGCCTGTGCGCAATGCCGCCGTCGATTCGGTGAGGCTGGGCGTTTCGGAAGATGTCTGGGTGGTGATGAAGAAAGACGATGTCGCCAAGTTGACATACCGTTTGCGGCAGGAGAAGCCGCTGCGAGCGCCGTTGCGGCCGGGGGACGTGTTGGCGCATTTGGACGTCGTCGTTGATGACAACGTGTTGACGAGGGTTCCGCTTGGGGTCAAACAGGATCTCGCGGCGGCGGGTTGGGGCTGGAAATTGCGCCACGGCATTGCGGCTGGAATTTCCGCCGGGTAGCCGATTTTGCTTGCGCGGCATTTACCTAACGCCGTCTCTCCTGTGGCGCCGGGGGCGTGATGTTGACCGCGCGGGGAGACGCGACAGGTTATTCGTTCGCGCGCAGGCTTTCGATCGCCGCGAGGTAGGATCGACTGCGGTAGATGTAGGAGCCGGCCACCAGCACGTTCGCGCCTGCTTGAATGACCTGCGCCGCGGTTTCGGCGTCGATGCCTCCGTCCACTTCGAGATCCCGTTCGCCGAGCATTGCGCGGACGTACTGAATCTTCCGCAGCATTTCCGGGATGAACTTCTGGCCGCCGAATCCAGGGTTGACGGTCATGAGAAGAACCAGATCCACATAATCCGCCAAGAACTCGATTTCGTCGTGCGAGGTGCCGGGATTCAGGACGATTCCCGCCTGACACCCGAGTTCTTTGATCATGGTCAAGGTGCGATGTGGATGTTTGGCGGCTTCGACGTGGAAGGTGATGATATCGGCGCCCGCATCCGCAAAATCGCGTATGTATCTGTCGGGATCGGAGATCATCAGGTGCACGTCGAGGGGCACGGTGCTGTGCGTGCGCAATGACGCGACGACCGCTGGGCCGATCGTGATGTTGGGCGTGAAATGCCCGTCCATGACGTCGATATGAATCCAGTCGGCGCCCGCGTCGATGACCGCGCGGACCTCTTCGCCGAGCCGGCTGAAATCACTCGCCAAGATCGAGGGAGCTATCTTCAAGGGGGGCATGGCTGCTTTCTCCTTCCTGCTGCCCGATCGTCGTGTCCATGGGGGCGCGGGGCGTGCCGGGGGGGAGGGGCGCGGCAGCGTCGGGAGGCGCTGCGGGCTCGTTCGGGTCGGCGTCGCCGTCCGTGATCACCGGCGCCTGATCGCCCGTGTATGAGTAGGTGCGCACTTTCACGCCGTCAATATACGCCTCGACCGTAAGCGCGTCAAAAAAGGCGAGCGGAAGATGGTACTGTCGGCTGCCGCTGCCGTCTGCGTTGCCTTGGGCGATGCCCTGATAAATGGTTTGGCGCACGCCGTTGCGATCGATGTAGTCAAAACGAATATTCTTGCCGATCGCGTCCGGCGGCGGCGCGTAGACGACCTCGACTTTGCGGCGTGAGAGGGGCAGTGATTTCGCGTCGGATGGACGGACGTCGAACGTGATTTGCTGTCCTTGTTCGACGGGCGAACCGGGGTCAGGGCGCTGCGCCAGCACGACGTCGGGCGCGGCATTTGGGTTGTCGACGCGGTTGGGCACGGCGTCTATGCCGAGCGCGGCCAGCATGCGCGTGACTTCGGGCAAGGGGCGGCCTACGAGCGCGGGCATGATGACGGTTTGTTTCGGTCCGCTGCTGATCAGCAGGTTGACCGATGCCTCGCGCGACATGGCGTGCCCGGCGGGCGGGTCTTGCGCCACGACGGTGTTTGGGGGGGATGTGTGCGGAAGGTATGCGATGCTGCCGATTTTGATAAAGGATTTTTCCAAGTTTGCGCGCGCGGCTTCGAGGGTTTGGCCGATGACTTGGGGCGCTGAAATGAGGTTGGGGCCGCCGCTTACGGTTACGAGTATCTTGCGTCCCCGGCGGACGACTTTGCCCGCCGCCGGACGCTGGGAGATGACTTGTCCTTGGGCGACGTCTTCGCTGTACATGGGGATTTGGTCGCCGATCACGAGGCCGGCCTGCGTTAGACGGTACAGGGCCTCTGTCAAGGGAAGCCCCGAAATGTTGGGCGTCGTCACGTATTCGCCGCCGGAAACGGCCTGATTGAACACGTAATAGCCCGCGCCCGCCATCATCGCAAGCGCGATGAGGGTCGCGAGGGTCCAGCGAATCGACCAGCCCATGAACCGCAACACGAAGATGACGAAGCCTAGGACGCCTTCCGCAAGCGCATCAAGAAGAACCCGTCCAGTCCATCGACGTGGGGCAGAGTCCGGTATGTTCCCGTCCTTGTTTTCCATGTGTCCAGCCATTCAGGGCCATCTTCCAACACGACTTCGCCCGTTGCCAACGCGGCCTGGAGCGCCTCCTCGGTCTCTTCCGGCGTGAACGTGCACACCGAATAGACAAGCGTCCCGCCATTCTTGCAGAGTCGAATCGCGGAACGCAAAAGCTGTTGCTGTTCGACGGCCAGCCGCGCGATGGCCTCCGGCGTGACGCGCCATTTCAAGTCGGGATGGCGGCGTATCGTTCCCAAACCCGAACACGGCGCATCGATCAACACGCGATCGAACGCTTCGCCGAATGGCGCCTGTGCGCCATTGCCGCAGACTGTGCGGATGCTGACGCAGCCGAGCCGTTCCGCATTTTCCCGCACAAACCGGAGCTTGTCCGGATGAATGTCCATGGCGACCACCCGCGCTTTGTCGTGCGCCAGTTGCGCGATGTGCGTGGTTTTGCCGCCGGGCGCCGCGCACAGATCGAGAATTGTCTCGCCGGGCTGCGGATCGAGCGCGTGCGGCGGCAACATCGAAGCCGCGTCTTGAATGAAATACTGTCCTTCGCGAAATAGTTTCGAACGAGAAGGCGGCAGGCCTTCGGTCAACGTCAGCTCCTCGGGGATGCGCGTTCCCTTGATGGGGCCGCACTTGGCTTTCTCGAATAGCGCCATGAGCGTGTCCGTCGAGGTCTGGAGCAGATTGGCGCGCACCGAGACGGGCGCTTCCTCGTTGCATGCGGCGCACAGACGCGCGGCCTCGTCCGAGCCGAACTGCGTCAGCCACGCCTTCGTGATCCAGGGAGGCAGCGAGTAGCGCACGCTCAAACGATCCGCCGGATGGGTCTCCCACGGAGGCAGTGGCACGTCCTCCATTCGTTGCGGCGCGCGCCGCAGCACGGCGTTGACCAGGCGCGTCGTCCCCGCGTGGCCGCGGTGCTTTGCGAGTTCGACGGACGTATGCACCATTGATGGAAACGTGACGCTGCGACAGAAAAGCGATTGAAACACGCCCATGCGCAGAATGATGAGGATGGCGCCCGGCAGTTTTTCGAGCGGTTGCGTCAGAAGCCCGCGAAGGACATGGTCGCACAACGATTGATGGCGCACCGTGCCATAGACGAGTTGCGTCAGAAACGCGCGCCCGCGCTCGGAGATGTCCGCGCGCGACAGGGTGCGGTCCAGGGCCGCGTTCACATACGCGCCCTTATCGCGGACGCGAAGAAGCGTGTTGACGGCTGCGGCGCGGACAATGTCGTAACTCATATCGGCAGGGGGCTTTCGAAACGATCGCCGGGAAGCACCTTGTGGCCGCGCAAAAAATCGCTGACGGACGTGGCCTTCTTGCCGGGCATCTGCAGCGTCACTATGGCGAGGCAGCCATCGCCCGTGGCCGTGACGATAGCGTCTTTCTCGATGGCGACGATCGCGCCCGGCGCGTGGCCTTCCGCTGGGTAGCGGACGGGGCGCGCGGCGTGAACGCGGCATATCTCGCCGTGAAACGACGTATACGCCACCGGCCATGGCACTGCCGCGCGCACGAGGTTGTGCACGCGGGATGCGGGAAGCGACCAATCGATCGCGCCGTCCGTTTTTTCGAGACGCCGCGTGTAGGTTGCGCGACCGTGGTCTTGCGGCGTGTAGACGGCCTGTCCTGCGGCAATGATGTCCATCGCTCGCAGCAACAGTTCGCCGCCCATGTGCGACAATCGTTCGGTGAGTTCGATGTTGTTTTCCTCGGGACCGATCGGCGTCGCCTCCTGCAACAGCAGATCGCCCGAATCGACTTCAAGCGTCAGCCGCATGATCGACACGCCGGTGACTGCATCGCCCTCCAGCAGGGCCGACGTGATCGGCGAAGGACCGCGATGACGCGGCAGAAGACTCGGG
>JAKJDA010000124.1 GCA_022706165.1 Candidatus Hydrogenedentota bacterium
GCGCTGGCGTCCCCCTTGGCGCAGATCGCCGAAAACGCCGGATTCGAAGGATCGGTCATCGTCGAGCAAATCTCGGACGGCAAACAGGGCATGGGCCTGAACGCCGCGACCGGTGAAATTGAGGACTTGGCAAAAGCCGGGATCATCGACCCCGCCAAGGTTATCCGTACGGCCGTGCAGAACGCGGTCAGCATAGCCGGCATGTTCATCACCACCGAATGTCTCATCGCCGACAAACCGGAGAAAAAGAAGGAAGCTCCCGCAGGCGGCGGCCACATGCACGGTGGCATGGGCGGCATGGGCGGTATGGGCGGTATGGGCGGTATGGGCGGCATGGGCGGCATGGGCGGCATGGGTGGCATGATGTAGTCGGTTACAGGACTAAAACTGAAAATGATCGGGATGTGTTTCGGCATCCCGATCATTTTTTTAAGAGTAGCCCCGGGCATGTTCCCAAAAGAGATATGCGCCCTGCATGTTCCAAACGCACCGCGAAAAGCGCTGATTCGGCGCCATCTCCGCATGACTGTGCAAAAGAAGGAACCGATCCGCTAGGCTTTCGTGGTTATGTCCATCGGGATAAACCGCGAGACGCGCGATGCGACGATGCGCACAACGTCCTGCATTTTGTACGTGCCCTGTTCGATGCTTTCCCGGGCTTTCGCGATCCGTTCTGCCTGCAACTTGGCCTGTTCTTCGGACGCCTCCAACATCTTGGCGATTTTGGAGGTTTGCTGCGCACGTGCGCTGATGACGACCCCATCGCTGTCGCGCAAGACGATGCTGGGGGACGTCTCTTTCTTGCCGGAGGCGCCGGCCGTCGTTGTGTTGGCAGGTTCCGGTATGCCTCCGATACCATATATGCCAACCATAGTTCGCTCTCCTTAGCTGCATACGTTGTCCAGGCATCCATGCCTATCCGGTATTATCGGCAGCCTCCGAGGAAAACTTTAGCGTGGATCTTTCGCAAACACGCAACATTTCTCGCGGCGCGCGCATGCGTATCGAACAGGCGTGGGGGAGACATCACAAGACTGATCGTAGGCATAAAAAGCTAAACTGCGCTAGAGCATTTCGCACAGGGCATTGCAACGCGGGATGAGACGTCTCAACGATTCGGCGCCTCTGACTCCTGCAAGGAAGCGATTCTGGATTCGGCCTCGGCGGGATCATTGGCGAGAATGCCGTAACTTGCGTAGAGGCGCCTTGCCTCATCTTTTTTGTTCGCGCCGGCATATATGTCGCCCAGGGCAAGATACAGGGAAGGCTCGCCGGGAAGATAGCGCATGACATCCTTGAGGTAGGCCTCGCCCTCGTCGAACTGGGCCCAGCGAAGGAACAATT
Organism: Candidatus Hydrogenedentota bacterium; assembly: GCA_022706165.1. Lineage (GTDB taxonomy): Bacteria > Hydrogenedentota > Hydrogenedentia > Hydrogenedentales > SLHB01 > JAKJDA01. The sequence goes on from JAKJDA010000124.1 coordinate 1,345, forward strand.
GTCCCTTCACGTTCGCGATTTCACGCAAGTAATAACGGGCAGTGGCATCATCGGAATCGATGTCGAGAGCCTTCATGAAAAGGGAATCGGCGCCGCCGCCCATCATGCCGCCGTAATAGAAGACAAGCCCTTCCAGATCGATGGCGCGAGCCCGGTGGCGTTGATCGAGATCGGCGCGCAAGGCGTCCGCGGTTTCCTCGAAACCGGCGAATCGCAGGAGGCGCGTAGGACTTTCCAAAAAGGGGCGAAGCTCGCGCAAGCTGTCTTGCACGGTTTGTTCGTACATGAGGCGCGGCGCGGTGAATTCGGCCCAGGGCAGGTCGTCGGTGAGCAGATGGACCGGGCGGCCTGAAACGTAACGGTCGATATTCGCCCGCGTCATGAAAAAACACGCGAGGACCTCCGGGACATCGGGCAGCCCTGCCTGTTGGAGGGCGTGCGCAATCACGCCCTTGCCCAAGCGTTTTTCGACAAGACCGTACTCCATCCCAAGCGGCTGATTCGATCCGATGAGAAAGAGATCGGCGTTGATGTACCAGGCGCAGTAGTCGGGAAACGCCTGTGCGAAGGTGTAGACCAACGCCCGGACATTGTCCGGGTCGAGGCTGTGTAACGGCACCCATTGGGAGACCAGGCCGCCGGGATTCAGCCGGGATAGACAGAGACGATAGAACTCTCGCGTGTAAAACGTGCTCACCCCTGCCAGCGCAAGCGGCATCGGTTCGAACGTGATGACATCGTAGAAATGTTGAGAGGTCAGGAGGTAATTGCGACCGTCATCGATGATGAAGCGCAAACGTGGATTGCGCGCCACGTCGAGATTGTCCTTGCTGAACAACGGGGCCGCCTCCAAGACGTCGCGCGAAATCTCGACGGCGTCGATGCGGTCCACATCGAACTGCGCCAACATGCCCGCCGTCACGCCCGAACCGAAACACATGAACAGAACGCGCTTGGGATCGCGGTCGAAAAGAAACGGCAGCGCTCCCTGAAAACGATTCATTTTGACGCCCTTCTCGATCGACGCCGTCGCCTGAACCGAATTGATGTAGAGCACGCGGTCGGAACCTGCGGCGCCTTCTTCCGGTCCGGACACGACCACCGTGCCCTCAACCCCCTCGCGATAATGAATCACGACATTGTCCTCGGGAACGTAGCCTTTTGTCAGGGCACGGTCGACATTGTCCGGCAGGCGCGACATCGCGGCGGCAAACAGGACGATCCCCGCCAGCGCTGTGGCGGCCCTTGCGGTCAGGCGGCTGGCGGGGCATCCTGCCACCAAGGCCGCCCCGGCCAATCCAAGCAGACATGCCAACGCCACGATGCCGTCGTGCGTGCCAAACCGCGGAACAAGCAAAAAACCGCCCGCCAACGCGCCCAAAACGCCGCCGAGCGTGTTGGCGGCATACAACGATCCCACGCCCCGGCCGGCCCGCCCCCGGCTGGAGACATAGGCCCGCACCGCCAAGGGAAACGTCATGCCCGAGAAAAACGTGGGCGGAAAGAGAACCACGAAGGCCAACACGAACTTGGCCCGAACGATGTGCTCCCAATCGTGAGCGCCGCTCTTACGCAGGTATTGAAGCCATTCGGGCAGATACGGGAAGAGAAACAACGTAGATAGACACGTGACGCCAAAGAGAAACTCCACGACCCCAAACGCCAACACGGGACGCTTGCAGCGCTCTACCCGCGCCGCCGCAACCGCGCCGCCGACGGCAATTCCGCACAGAAAAGTCGTCAACATGGTGGTAAAGGCATACGTCGTGCCGATGAACACATTTACCAGCAGGCGCGTCCACAACACCTCCAGCGCCAAGCCGCAAAAACCCGACACTCCGAATGCCGTCATCACCAAAGCCGCCGCCGGACGCCGCGACGGGGCCGCAACATGGCCGCCGGCGGCATCATCCGGCAAGACCTGCGCTGCCGCAAGCGTCGGGAAGGTCCGCGACATGATCCACGCCAGCAACCCTACGACAACATTGACCGCCGCGGCCAGCCATGTCGCCTTTGCATAGCCAAGCGCCGGCAACAAGAAAAATCCGGCGGCGGCGCATCCCGCAACCGCGCCCAAGGTGTTCACGGCGTACAACGCCCCGGTTTTGCGGGCGAGACCGCCCGGCGATGCCGCCGCAAACCGCGCCAACAGCGGCAGTGTCGCGCCCATCAACACGACGGGAATCATCAGGAAAACGACCGCCAGCGCGGCCCGCAAGGCAATGCCCGCCGCATATCCTGCCGAAAAATGCCGCAACAACGCGACGACAATCCCTTCGCCCCAGCCGATGAACGCGATAAAGAACAGCGCCCACAGACCGATGGCGACCTCAAAAAAACCATACATCGCGAGCGGGCGCTTGGCGCGATCGGCCACCCGTCCACCAAAAAAACTGCCTACGCCCAACCCAAGAAAAAAGATGGAAAGAACCGTGCTAACGGCATAGGCCGTCGTGCCGAAAAGAAGCACGAGCTTTCGCGTCCATACGACTTGATAGACCAAACCGCAAGCGCCCGACAAGAAGAAAAAGAAAAACGCCGCAATAACCATGCCCTGAAGCTGCATGCGGGCGGGATGTATCTGCTGCAAAAAAGAAAGCGGCCTGCGCAACGACGATTCTCCTTGAAAATCTAGTCCAATTTGCTGGGCCCTGATACACGCGCCGGCAAGAAGCGAATGGAACTGCGTGCATCCCTTGTCCGCAATGCTACGGAAGCTTGCCGGCGCGATCAAGGAGGGAAAAAAGAATCGGCTGCATCAAGCAAACTACCACAAAATGGTTTTGCCTTACAGGGGGGCTTTCGCTCACAATGAAGCTATGCGAATGCTTGTCATGGGAGCGGGCGCTATCGGCAGCGTCCTGGGCGGTTTAATGGCGGCCGCAGGCCATCGCGTGACGCTGGCGGGGCGCCCCGCGCATATAATGGCCATCCGCGATCGGGGTCTTCGCATCACCGGCATTTGGGGCGATCATGTCATAAAAGAAATCCGCGCAGCAACGACCCTTGAAGGCATGAAACCCGGCGATTTCGACCTCATTGTCATCGCCGTCAAGTCCTATGACACCATTCAGGCCGTCCAAGCGGCGGCAGGCGTGGCAGATGACAATACGCTGGTCTGTTCTTACCAAAACGGACTCGGCAATGTGGAGGTCATCGCGGCGACCGTTGGCTGGGCGCGCACGGTAGGGGCGCGGGCCATATACGGCGTGTGGATGCCCGAGCCGGGTATCGTGGACGTAACCGTCATCGCCGCGCCGACGGCCCTGGGCGTGTATGCGCCCGAAGCGCCGGAAACGCGCGTGCGCCGCATTGCCGAGGCGATGAACGCGGCCGGAGTCCCCACGGTCTACAGCAGCGCGATCCGCACTGTGCAATGGGCCAAGGTCGCCTACAACTGCGCGCTCAACCCTCTGTCGGCTCTTCTGGACGTTCCCTACGGAAGACTTCTTGAGACCGGATATACGCGCTCCATCATGCGCGAGGTTGTGCAGGAGCTCTATGCCGTGGGGCGTGCCTTGGGGGTGCCGCTCGATCCCGCGACGCCGGAAGCCTATGAGCGGGCGCTGTTCGAGAAGCTCATTCCTCCCACGGCCGCGCACTACGCGAGCATGCGCGAGGATTTGCGCCGTGGACGACGGACGGAGATCGACGCCTTGAATGGAGCCATCGCCCGGCTTGGCGAATCGTGCGGCGCGCCATGTCCGACCAACGCCCTGTTGACGCGTCTCGTGCATGCACGGGAGCATGCGCTGGGCGTTCCCGCGTAGCCTCCTTCCCTGCAAAGGCGGAAAGGGTTCGGGTTATATCAGGCGATGGATAACGGCGCCTGTCGGAAGCTTGGGAAAGAAATACGTCGATTTTTGGGGCATGGGGTCGCTGGCTTCGGCGCATGCTTGAACTTGCGATGGATGCATGGGCGGCAAGATAAAGGCCAGATCCGCTTTGCCGTTCGCAACAGCCTCGATCGCCTTGACGGAATCGTGCTCGTATGCATGCTGGGCGCTTTCGGAAAAGCCCATGATGTTTTCCAGTATGCCCCGGTGCAACACCGCGACGTCCAGCGCGCGCCATGCTTCGCTGTGATCGTCTCCCAGAAAACGGGCGCGATCGCCGGAACGAAGACGCAGGAGGCACTGGCGGCTGTCAGCCGCTGCCATGCCAATCCGGCACCCCTCTCCCGATTCGACGGCGTGAGCCAAGTCCCCTGCGACCGGATCCATCTCGAACCAGGGACTAAGTTTTCCCAACAAATCGTCGAGGCTGAGGGCGTCGGGCCGCCGCACGAGACGGTGCGGAGGACATATCAGCAATCCAGCGTCATCGAAGGGCACAAAGCCCATGAGCACGTAATCGTACGGGCGCAAATCGGTGGATTGTTCCCGTTCGCGCATGCGATCGCGGTAGTGGCCGGCGGTCTTGAAACGATGGTGTCCGTCGGCAATATACAGGCGTTTGTCGCCGAGAAACGCCGAAACGCGCGGGTCCGGAGACACCCGCCATATCCGTGAGGTTGCGCCGTCAATCGTATGCGCGACGGCGTCCGGATCGCGGGCGTCCATCTGCGCCAGAAACGGGGCCAATGCGCCATCGGGATCGGCATACAGCACGAATACCGGCCCCAAATTCGCCCGGGTCGCCGCGGTCAACCGCAACCGATCCTCGACCGGACCGGAGAAGGTCCGTTCATGCCCGAGCACAATGCTTTCACCGGATTCGGGAATTTTGACGACCGCGAAAAAACCTCGCCGAATCCGTTCCTCGCCGTCTTTGGAGCGAAACGCTTGCTCCAAAAGATAGAACGATTCTTCCGCATCTTGCTTGAGAACGCCGGAATCTATCCATTGTTCGAACGTGTGGGCGGCGACTTCGTAGCGGTCCTTGTCCCCGCTGTCTTGCGGCAGGATGACGTGCGTCATGTTGTAGGGGCTTTTCGCCGCCAACAAGGCGCGCTGTTCGGAATCGATCACGTCGTACGGAGGCGTGACAAGGTCATCCCACGAACCGGCCACCTCCGGGTCGAATCGATAGCCTCGAAAGCCCTTGACTTGTGCCATGGATATGTTGCCTCCCCCCTAAACAGAAAAACGCTGAAGGGTTATGCGCCCGGACAAGAAAAACACGAAGGCGATTGTATCGGGCAGCGCAAATCGAGTCAAGGCGTCGAAGCCCCCCCAGGGCGATCCGACGCGATCCGCCGGGAAATCACGGGACATCGCGGCCCTGAATGCCGCGACGAGTCAGGTTGGGGTTGGTCAAGCCGTCGTTGCTTTCAAGGATGTTTTCGGAGCGCAGGTATTCGACATGGCCATCCGCGAAGAGGAACAAACGGGCGCCGCCTTTGGCGAGCCACCCCTTGTCTGTTCCAAAGGGGGCATGGTTGGCGTACCATTCGCCCGCAAGTATTTTCTTGCTCGGCCATTGCACGGCGCTTTCGCGTTGGGGCATGGCCTCGACGGGAGCGTCGTAATTGCTCGCCACGCTTGTCATGGCATCAATTTGGTCCGGCGAGTGGTAGAAGGCCATCGAATAGGCGTACGAGGTGCTCTCGTAGCGATCGACGGAGCGCGTATCCGAAGCGCACCAATACACGCTCGGATTCTCTTTGTCGCCCGGCACATACGAGGCCAATGCCGCGCGCCAACCGCGGCCCATCCACAGCCAGTATGACGGCGATGCGCTAACAGGATCCTGGGCGGCGGGATAGGTCTCTTTGTTTTCGAGAAGATATAGGTGGAATGCGATGCCTATTTGCTTCAGATTGTTGGAGCACGAGGCCCGGCGCGCCGCCTCCCGCGCCCGCGACAATGCCGGCAACAACAAGGCGGCAAGCACGCCGATGACCGCGATGACAACCAGCAATTCAATCAGCGTGAAACCGCCCGGCATCGGGTCCGGCGCACGACGAACTCCCATGGGACGCATTACGTAGCGCATGGCCTTCCCGCCGGTTCGAGACACTATGGCTCCCCAACCCAACACCGGCGCCAGAAAGCGCTTGAGGATATCCGCCTCGATACGAGGAGATCAAATCGCCCCCGCCTCATTCACGCATCAGGCTCCGATCCTGTAAGCCAAGCCAGCCCTATGGCTTACGCGCGGAGGAATGCGCTTCTCGCCAAGCGATCTGTTTAGAGCATTTTGCATGGAACTGTAGCCAGTCTTTCCCAGGAGACGTTTTGGAATGTTTTATGAACCTGCCTGCCTGTTGCAACGAATGCAGGAAAGCGATACAATCCTCGCTTGTATGGGTGCGGGTTCGCGCCGGATTGAGCAATGCCCGCCAACCATGGGTTTGAGATTGGAGAAACCGCATGAGCGCCTTTGGCATAGATGTCGACGAGGAAGCGGTGTGCCTTTTTCCCGAAGGCACAGGAAAACGGGACGCCTTGAATCAGATGGTGGACGCCATCGCAAAAACGGGATGCGTGACGGACGTAGAGGCGTTTCGCAAAGCCGTTCATGATCGCGAGGCCGTCATGAGCACCGGCATCGGGGGCGGGGTAGCCATCCCTCACGTTCGGATCAATGAGGTTCAAAAACCGGTCATCGGCATCGGAATCTCTTCCGCCGGCATTGACTTCAACACGCTCGACGGTCTGCCTGTGCGCACCGTCATCTTGTTCGCGATGCCCAGCGGCTCCCAGCGCGAATATCTTTCGTTGCTTGCCGAAGTGATGCGAACGCTCAAGCCCGAAGACTTTCGCGAGCGTCTGGCGAAATGCGCCACTGCCGCAGAGGTGATAGCGACTATCGACGAGGGCTGACGCGACTTCTTCGCAACGGAACTGATCAGGGCGCTCGTGTCGC
>JAKJDA010000125.1 GCA_022706165.1 Candidatus Hydrogenedentota bacterium
CGTGTCGAACGAACGCTCGGAGCAATACGTGCGCATCGCGGCAATCTCATCCGCCGTGAAAGGCGCCTTCGCGATAAGGACGGAAACCTCCCATTCGCTACGATACACGAGGACGTGCGTCTGTGGTGCGTCGATGTTCAGTTCGGTCAGCGCCTGTTCGACGGTGCGCGCGACCTTGACGGCATAGCCGGGGAAATCGCGGATCGGCGCGGGTACAGCAATGAGACCGTTCGGCGAGAGAACGCCGTAGTACTCCTTGATCGCCTCGACACTGAAGGCATAAGCATTCTCACGACCGGAATCGAAGTAGTCCGGCGATACCTCGACGAGGTCGAACGGTGTGCGCGTTCGCGAGAGATAGGTCTGCGGCCCCTGCAAAAGGAATTCGACTCGCGCGCCTTTCAGTTTGCCCGATGTCTCGAGCGCCGCGCCGCCGTCGAGCGCACGGCATATCTGTTCGTCACTATCGAGGGCGACGATGTCGCGACAGCCCAGTTCCGCCGCCTCGGCAATGCGGAATCCGCCGCTGGTCCCGACGAGCAACACGCGGCTGGGCTTGCGCAGGACATACGGCAAGCTCGTGAGCGCGCCGTTGACGTACATGAAATCGATCGTGGCTGCATCCTGCGGCAGCGAAGCGAGCCGATTACCATCCTTGTACAGGCCAAACGCGCGCGGCGGATCGGGCACGCCGAGCAAGCCCATGTTGTTCGTCATCGAGAGGTCGCGGCGCTCGGTGAAGTTGTCGAGGGTCAGGTAATAGCCCTTGGGCGACTTCGCTTCGCCGACGATGCGGTTGCCTTCCACGTTCAGGATGGGGTAGATCGCCTTGTATTCGAAGTATTTTGCTTGATTATTGAAGACGACCCACGCCTCGCACCCGATCAGCAGGGCCACGCTGACGACGGTCAGCGCAACGACTTTGCGGCGACCCAGCTCGCGCAGTCCGGCAAGCACCGCGAGCACCGGAAAAGGCAACACCGCGCACAGCAGATAAAACGGGTGGACATAGAACATCGCGCCAAGGATGAGCATCGCGCCGATGCCCGCGCCGATGAGGTCTGCCGCATAGAGCTGCGCCATGCGGTTCTGGTACGCCGTGAAACAGAGGCCCATGTACAACCCGGAGAAAAAGTAGAACGGCAGCAGTGCGAGATAAAGCCCGCCGATGTGGAGCAGTTGTCCCTTCCACAACACCGGGTTCTGCAGTTCGATCGGGTTGAATGGGCTGATCGTCGTGAGGTGATAGCCCGCCGTCGCGGTGAACAGAATCACCAACGGCAAGTACGCCAGCATCGATTGCGCATGCCGCAGGAACGACGCTCGGAACAGCGCCAGCACAACGCCGCTGAGGGCATATCCGAACATCGCGCTCGAGATCACCCAGTAACCATATTCCGACCAACTCGCCACCGCAAAATAGCGCGTGAGCATCACTTCGAAAGCGATAGCGCATAGAGAGATCAGGAGAATCGGAAGCGTACGGGATCGTGCGGAACTCATCGGGCCTCTCTGTATCGTCAGAATTGCGTATCTCAAGGGGACTGCACAACAAACTTCCAGCGACTCGCGAGACATCATTCTGCGCCGTCGCGAATTTTCCTCGGCGCGCGCCGGGCGATATAGTGCTCCTGCAAACGGCGCATCGTCAAGCACGACAAGCGATGAAAGGATTGCAACGCCGATTTGCGAATATACGATCCGATTTGCGACTCTTTTCCTCCCGCGTGGTGCGGGACAGGTCAGGATTGCAAAACCAATCGCCGGAGGTGCTGGAATGTATCGTAATTTGACAAAAGCAGTGAAAGCCAAAACGGGCCGGTTCTCATCGTGGGACAAGAGCGGCCGCAATGCAGACGTGTGGTGGTGGGCGCCGGGAAAGAGCCGCGTGCTGGCGGACATCAAGGGGCCGGGGCGCATCACGCACATCTGGATGACCCAGTTCCACCATTACCGCGAATGCTTGTTGAAGATCACATGGGACAATGCCAAAGCCCCGAGCGTGCTCGTGCCGTTGGGAGACTTTTTCTGCCTGGGGCACGGCATTGTGAACTCGTTTGAAAGCGCGTTTTTCACTGCGTCAACGGCCCACAACAACAAAGTGCTCCAGGGCTGCGCGTTGAACTGCTACATCCAGATGCCGTTCCGCGAGCGCGCCGTGATTGAATTGGTCAACGAGAGCGCGGAAGAGCACGCGAATTATTTTTACGTCGATTACGAGACCTACGACGAACCCTTGCCGGATGATGAACTCTACTTCCACGCGGAATGGCGCCGCGAAAATCCCTTCGGCGGCTGGGGCGGCGAAGTCATGGCGAACGCGCCCGAGGCCGACATCGTCAACACGGAAAAACTGGCGTGGGACAATAACTACGTCATCCTCGACGCAAAGGGCAGCGGCCATTACATTGGATGCAACCTCAGCGTCACGAATTTCCAGGGATCGTGGTGGGGCGAAGGCGACGACATGATCTGGGTCGACGGCTACAAATGGCCGCCAGATTTGCACGGGACCGGTAGCGAAGACTATCTGAACCAGGCATGGGGCATGCAGCCAAACGCATACCTGCGCAACGGATCGTCCATCCACGAACACAACACGAACGGCTACCAGACCAGCTACGTATTTCACCTGGAAAACCCGGTGCGCTTCAACAAGTCCATCAAGGTTACCATCGAGCACGGCCACGGCAACCATCTTTGCAACGAAATGGCCAGCACGGCCTATTGGTACGCTGACAAGCCCTATCCGGCGGCGAAAGTCCCACCGGTTGCCAAACGCCTCGCCGTTTTGCGCGACGCCACAGGCAAATGGACCAACCCGAAGGCGGCGCAGATCACCTCACGCGTCATTTCCCCCAATAAGGAAATGCGCGAGATGAAAGCGAAGTGGAAGAAGGCGCATCCGAAGAGAAAGATGGCGTAACGATCGCAGGAAAGAAACAATGGGGGGAGACTCTTCGAAGAAGTCTCCCCCCATCAAGATACTCTTCTTACGGCAAGGTTTCGGCGAGAATCTTCTTCGCGCGCTCGGCGCGATAGGCTTCGATCTTTTTGAATAAATCCGGATGCGCGATTCCCAGGATGCTGACCGCCAACAAGGCGGCGTTTGTCGCGCCGGCCTTGCCGATGGCCAACGTCCCGACGGGAATTCCTGCCGGCATCTGGACTATCGATAACAGCGAGTCGAGCCCTTGCAGTTTGCTTTCGATGGGAACGCCCAATACGGGACGCGTCGTTTGCGCCGCAATCACGCCTGCCAGATGCGCCGCGCCGCCCGCGCCGGCAAGAAACACTTCGCACCCGCGCTCTTGAACATCCGAGAGGTAATCGGCGAGTTCTCGCGGCGTGCGATGCGCAGACAAGACGCGGCACTCATGCGGCACGCCGAACTCGGCAAGCGTATCCGACGCCGCACGCATGGTATCCCAATCCGATTTACTGCCCATGATGATGGCAACCCAAGGACCGGTCGTAGTCATGATTCACCTCTCGGTTGGATGTTGGATGAAATACGATCAATCTATGGCGAAGAAGGTCAGGCGTCCTCGTGCGGCTGTTCGTGATCCGCCGCGAATTCTTCCAACGCGTCTTCTATCATTTTCCGGTGATCGCACTCGAACAACTCGCGATCGGCCTTTCTCCGGAAGAGCACGCGCCGCTCGTGGTGCTCGTGCGTGGCAACGGTTTTCAGGCGGCGATCGATGACTTTACGTCGATCTTTTTGCCATTCGCCATTCGCGTCTTTGTAGTATCCGGGCCTAATTTCGTCTTGCACGGCTTTCCCCCTGCCTCGACGCAAACGCGCCGACTTCTTGCGTTTCCACCGTCCGTCGGCATGAGTATACGGGGCGAACCCGCGCTCGTCAAGAGATGCCCGGCGAACTTTTCCGGAAGGTTGGTGTCGAAGAAAGTGAGTCAGGAAATGACCGGTCGATGGCCGCTACATATGGAGGAACTCACGATGCGAAAAAACGTATGCAAGGCGATAGCGGGAGTGCTATTAGCGCTGGGCTGGGCGAGTTTCGCTTTTGCAGCGCCGGTGACGGAAGTGGCGTTGCAAGCGGTCGACCAGGAAGGCAACCTGCTCGGCTATTGCCCCTTGAAGCACACGGACGTGAAAGTCGATATATCCGGATTTGTGGCGCGGGTCACGCTGACGCAGAAGTTTGAAGACCCCTTCCCGAACCCGATTGAGGCGATCTATGTGTTCCCGATGTCCGAGCGAGGGGCCGTGGATTCGATGACCATGACCATTGGCGATCGGGTCATTCGCGGCGACATCAAGAAACGCGCCGAGGCGCGGCAGATCTACGAGGAAGCCAAGCGGCAGGGCAAAACGGCGAGCCTGCTTGATCAGGAACGCCCGAACATCTTTACGCAATCCGTGGCGAATATTCTGCCAGGCAGCGCCATTGACATCACCATCACGTATGTCGAGAGTCTCGAATACGAGGCGGGGGAGTATACGTTCGCATTTCCCATGGTTGTAGGCCCCCGCTACATCCCGGGTCAGCCGGTGGCGTCTGCGACGTCCGCCGACCATCGCCTTGTGCCTGGCCTGAAGCCCGGGCCGGACGCGACGGACCGCGTGCCTGATTCGGGGCGCATCATACCGCCTGTTACTCCGGAAGGCACGCGCGCGGGACACGATGTCTCGCTTGAAGTGCGCCTTGACGCGGGCGTATCGGTTCAGGATGTGATATCCGAATTGCACAAAGTCGATATTGAGCGACCGTCCGAGCGCCAGGCGGTTGTTCGCCTGCAACATCAGAACGAGATCCCGAACCGCGATTTCATCCTGCGCTACAAAGTCGCCGGTGCGACACTTGAAGACGCGGTCCTGACGCACGCAGACAAACGCGGCGGTTTCTTCACGCTTATTATGCAGCCGCCGGCAAATCCCGCGCGCGAAAGTGTCGCCGCGAAGGAACTTTATTTTGTCATCGATTGCAGCGGTTCGATGAGCGGTTTCCCGATCGAGAAAGCCAAAGAGGTCATGCGGCGCTGTGTCGAAGGTCTCGGGCCAGCCGATACATTCAATCTCGTCTCGTTTGCCGGCGGGATGGGTTTCTGTTTCGATAAACCCGTGCTGAACAGCGTGGATCATCGCGCGAAGGCCCTTGAATACCTGCGTAATTTGCAGGGCGGCGGCGGGACCGAGATGTTGCCCGCGATTCATGCAGCGCTGGCCGATCAAAAAGGAGCCGACCGTCTGCGCGTGGCGTGTTTCATGACGGACGGGTTCATTGGCAACGACTTCGAGATTCTCGATGCGATCCAAAAGAATGCGGGCACGGCACGCGTGTTTGCGTTTGGGATTGGCAACTCGGTCAACCGTTTCCTCATCGAAGGCATGGGGCGGCTGGGGCGTGGCGCATCGGAAATCGTGTCGCTGGAATCCGACGCGGACAAGGCCGTGGCCCGGTATATCGATCGCGTAAAGGACCCGCTGTTGACCGATCTGTCGGTCGCGTTTGACGGCGTCAAGGTGTCGGACGTTCTCCCAGAACCCAGCGCCTTGCCTGACTTGTTCGCAGGGCGCCCTTTGGTGTTGAAAGGGCGCTATAACGGCAGCGGCGACGGCGCAATCGTCGTAAAAGGCAAAGCGGCAGGGCGGCCGTTCGAGCGGCGCATCCCTGTCTCGTTCAAAACCGACGAGCCCGCGAACGAGGCCTTGGCGTCGTTGTGGGCGCGTGAAAAGATCGAGCAACTCATAGCCAAGGATTACCTGGGGGCGCAGCGTGGCAAGCCTGACAAAGACGTCGAAGGCGCCGTGACGGACCTCGGGCTGACGTATCGCCTTGTGACACAGTACACCAGTTTTGTCGCCGTAGAACAATGCGTTGTCACCAAGGGCGGCAAGACCGTCACCGTCGAGGTCCCTGTCGAAATGCCCGACGGCGTCAGCTACAGCGGCGTGTTCGGCGACGGGGGACAGGTCATGAGCCGAGGAGAAGTGAAATCCGGCGGCGGTCGCCTGTACCAGACAACAGCCGGCAAGACAATGCCAGCAGCGGAGCCGCGCCTGTCAGTAAACGACGCAGCAGAGATTGCGGTAGCGTTGCCGGAGAAGCAGTCCGGCATTGACGTAGCGTCGCCGGCGAGCAGCGTGACCAAAAACGACGCGGCCCTGGCTAAACTTGATCCGGCCTTGGCGGCACTCGTGAAGGGAAATGCCGGCAATGCAAATGGCCTGAAGATCGTTGACGGAATGGTTGAGGTGAAAATCGAACTCACGGCGCTCAACAATGAATATCTCGCCGCGATCAAGGCCCTCGGCATCGACATCATCGCGCAGACCTACGCCAGCAATACCGTCTTGGCAAAGGCGCCCACCACACTCCTGAAAGCCATCGCGGAAAGGCCGTATGTCGTGAGGATTACATCCGCAACGTCTTCCCGTTCGTGAACGCGTTTGCACGGAGGCGCTAGGGCTGATCCTCCACGATATCCGTTTTCCGGGCGCGTCGGCGACGGCGCGCCTTGTTTTTTCGTATCCGGTCTCGCTTAAGAGCTTCGGAGCTAGCAGATCCAAGTTGCTGGGATTCAAGCAATTCACAAAGACGACGGCGTGCGTAGAAGCGGTTGAGCGCCTGCGATCGCGCCCGTTGCATCTTCACTTCAAGGCCGCTGGGGCGATGCACAAGCCGGACGCACGTTGCGGTGCGGTTGACATGTTGGCCGCCGGGGCCTCCGGAAGTCACGAACGATTCGTCCATGTCCTGTTCCAGCAGCCCGCACGCCGCCATGCGGGCGAACAGCTCGGCCTCTTTTGCCGGCGTCACCCCAAATCGCGACATGTTCCGCTCGAATCGACGGTGCGCACGGTCCATGTGCGCGGATGCTCGGCGTAGTAGCGGAAGGGCGTGGGAGAGAACGCCTCGGCAAGGTGATGGCAGAGGTTTTCCATACCCCACATTTCGGTGGTGCCGTGCTCGAGGGTGATGATCGCGACGCCCATTTCAGCCAAGCGCTCGCGCACAGCCCAGTAACAAGCGCCGTCGTAGCAGACGATCATCACATCCGCGCCGCTCTCGACCATTTCCTTGTCGGGACCAATACATCCCACGCCAAGCGCGGGGCGACTCACTATCCTCTCCGGATCGCCGATAACCTGCACGCAGTCCTCGCCCAACGGCGCGATTTTGCGCGCAATGAAACAAGCGAATTCGCGCAACGACTGCGGCGCGATCTCGTACATGCCGTGCAAATTCCAGACCGTTCCTTCTTTGATGCGTTTGGTCAGGCCCAACCCCGCCGCCCAGGAATCGCGGATGCCGATTCCGGGCCAATTGTCCCAACTATCATGCGCGCGCAATACAACAAGGCCGGAATCGTCCAGGAATTGCTGCTTGGCGACACCGGGCTCAATGACGCGCCAGTTTTTTTCCTCGGCGCTGTGTTCCCAAAAGATAGGCTCATGCACGATCAACAGATCACATCCCTCCGCGTGCGCCTTCTTCATCGTGTCGAGCGATCCAAACCACGCGACGCCCGCTTGGCGCACCTCGCGCATCGGATCGCCGTTTTTGCAGCCATCAACCGTGTTTTCGCGATTCACCCATGGGCTATGTTCGAGAAGATATGCGTGTATATCGTGCGTCGTGGGCATGACGTTCTCCTAGTTGGCCTGCGTGCGGCGATTTCCCCATGACCATATCGCATCCTCTCCTCCGGGGCAAGTGCGGGCATGTGGCAAGAGAAGGGACTGCTGGAACGGGGAAAAAGACAGGAATGGCGATAGAGTTCCACTCGAAAAGACGCACACAGAACACGCCTCCCCGGTCGGAAGGGCGCTCTGCATGCCTGGCGTCGTGAACGTGACTGTTGAACTATGCGATCAGATTCAGATTTTCACCCACATTGGGATCGAGAGGAATCACGGAACTCCGGATCAACTCGATCGCCTGTGCGCCTAGATTCTTGACGGTGATCGGCTGTCCCGATCCCGCAGCACTGTTCTGGCGCATTTCCTGGGAAGTGACGGTTTGAATCTCGGCCCCGACACCGCTCACGGCAGCGATATTTGTCATCGGGCGCCTCCTTTCTTCTCGCGGTCGCACATCCCGCTCCTGGATATCTCCCTCTCGGGCAAGCTCCCATGTTATTGTGCGATAAGGGTTTGC
>JAKJDA010000126.1:0-5183 GCA_022706165.1 Candidatus Hydrogenedentota bacterium
ACGGACGATGACGGGTTGCAGGACGGCGTGGAGACCAACACAGGGGTGTGGGCCAGCGCGTCCAACACGGGCACGAACCCGCTCGACCCCGACACGGACGGCGGCGGAGTGCTCGATGGGGTGGAAGTCGACCGCGGCACGAACCCAAACGATAAGGCCGATGATAATCCTGCGGACATCGACGGCGATTCCCGCGTGGACGCCATGGATGTGCAACTGGTTATCAATGGCGCCCTGCGACTTTCCGTTCCCTATGACACAGATATCGATGGAGACGGGCGCACCAACGCCATGGACGTGCAACTTGTCATCAACGCAGCTCTTGGAATTCCTCTGCCGCTTCTCTAATATGAAGATGTGGTCATCTATTGAGTGAGGAAAACACAATGCGGTTGCAGATCGGGGTGATGGGGTCCGCGGGCGGAGGCATGGCCTCTCAAATCGTCGAGCGATGCAAAGAATTGGGCCGGGCGATTGCCGAGGCCGGGTGCGCGCTGGTGACGGGCGGATGTCCCGGGCTGCCGCACTTCGCCACCATGGGGTGCAAGGAGCGCGGCGGACTGACGGTGGGCGTGTCGCCGGCGTTGAGTCAGTACGAGCACGTTCATCGCTACGGCAGTCCCGTGGATCACATAGACGTGATGATCTATACGGGAAGCGGTTTGATGGGGCGTGAGGTCATCGGCGTGCGAAGCTGCGACATCGTGATCATCGTGGGCGGCCGTTCGGGAACCTTGGGTGAATTCGCCATTGCATACGACGAGGGCCGTCCCATCGGGGTGTTGACGGGCACGGGCGGCGTCGCCGACCATATCGACGATGTGTTGCCGATAATCCAGAAGAACACGGGATCGCGGATCATCTACGACGATGATCCGCGCCGTTTGATTGAGCGCTGCATTGCGGAGCATCGCGCCCATCCACCGCACGTTCGCGAGAGGGAAGCTTCCATCTGATGCGTCTTACATCCTACGGCGCCGCGCGCACGGTCACCGGAAGCAAACACCTGCTGGAAGTCAACGGCCATCGCATTCTCTTCGACTGCGGCATGTTTCAGGGCGTTCGCCGCGACGCGGAAACCCGCAACCGCTTCTTGCCGTTCGCCCCTGACAGGCTGGACGTCGTCGTGCTGAGTCATGCGCACATTGATCACAGCGGCGTGATTCCCATGTTGACGAAGCAGGGATACCGGGGACGCATATATTCGACTTGCGCAACGCGCGATCTATGCGCGTTGATGCTTCTCGACAGCGCGCACATTCAAAAGCGCGATGCGGAGTGGCTCTCGAAAAAAAGTCGCGCCTTTGTGGCTCCGCTGTACGACGAAAACGATGTGCGCACGGCGATGCAGCGCTTCGTCTGCGTTCCCTATGGCGAGTCCTTCGAGATCGCGCCGGATGTGACATGCACGCTCCATGACG
The DNA here is from genome assembly GCA_022706165.1 of Candidatus Hydrogenedentota bacterium. GTDB lineage: Bacteria > Hydrogenedentota > Hydrogenedentia > Hydrogenedentales > SLHB01 > JAKJDA01. Next base: position 1,422 of record JAKJDA010000126.1, read on the forward strand.
CAGGTCACGTGCTCGGTTCGGCGATGGCGATGGTCGAATTCCAGGATAACGGCGCACGGCGTCGTCTGTTGTACGGCGGCGATTTGGGCCGCAAAAACATGCCTATCCTGAATGATCCCTGGGTTCCCGGCGAGGCGGATGTCGTCTTGTTGGAGGGCACGTACGGCAATCGCGATCACGATCCCATCGAACAGATGGACCAAAAACTTGCGGAAATCGTGCAGCGCGCCTGCGCTCAAGGCGGCAAAATCCTTGTGCCGAGTTTTGCGCTCGAACGCACCCAGGAAATCGTATATGCGTTGAAACGCCTTGAAACCGCCAAGGCCATCCCGTCCATCCCGGTTTTTGTCGACAGCCCGCTTTCGACGAACATTACCGAGGTGTTTCGGCAGCATACGGAATGTTTTGACGCGGAAATTCAGCGCCTCATGCAGGAAGCCGGCGATCCGTTCGAACTGCAAAACATTCGGTATATCCGGAATGTCGAGGAATCGATGCGGCTCAATGCTCTCAAGGGGCCTGCCATCATCATCTCGGCGTCCGGCATGTGCGAACAGGGGCGCATCTTGCACCATCTCCGCAACCATGCGGGCAATCCCGACAATTTCATTTTGATTGTGGGGTTTCAGGCCAAGAACACCTTGGGCAGACGCATTGTCGAGCGGGCTCGTGAAATCAAGATATTCGGGATCAACCGACCGTTGAATGCGGAGGTCAAGGTGATGAATGGATTCAGCGCTCATGCGGGACGTTCGGAACTGATCGATTTCGGCCTCCGCTTCAAGGACTGCGCGGCGAAGGTGGTTTTGGTGCATGGAGAAGACGAGGCCCTTGAAGCCCTAGAAGGCGCCCTGAAGGACCGAGGCATGACGAACGTCATGATCCAAGAAGAGGGGAAACCGTTCGAGTTGTAGGCCGCTTTTACGCTCTTATCTTCTCAGCCTTGCCTGTCCAGACCGTACTTTTCGATACGGCGCCGAAGCGTCTGATAACTGATTCCAAGAGTCTCGGCGGCCTTTCGACGGTTCCATTGATGCTCCTCAAGCACAGACAGGATGCGTTCCAATTCGTCGACCTCATCCGAATCCTCCGAGGCCGAAAAAGATATGCCATTCATCGCAGCCGGAGCAGGCGGCGGAAAGGGCATGATTGCCAGACGTTCCCGGAGGATGTTTGACGCCCAGGGCAAGCCAGCGTTTTATGGTGCTTTCCAGTTCGCGCACGTTGCCCGGCCACGGATAAGCGGTCAGGGCGGCAAAATCCTCGCCGGTCACCTCCAACTGATGCCCCGATCCGAAGCGCCCATGTTTTTGCAGGAAATGGCGGACTAGCAAGGGAACGTCTTCCTTGCGGGAAGAAAGGGGCGGAACCCAGATGCTGAGTTCGTTCAGGCGGAAATAGAGATCGCCCCGAAAAACGCCTTCTTTAGTGCGCTGTTCGAGATCGGCGTTCGTGGCGGCGATGATCTGGACATCCACCTGAACCGATCGTCTGCCGCCGAGCTTCATGAATTCCTTGTGCTCGATCACCTGCAGGAGCTTGGCTTGCAAATTGGGATGCATGTCGCCGATCTCGTCCAGAAAGATCACGCCGCGATGCGCCAGCTCGAATCGCCCCGGCTTGCTGGACGCCGCCCCGGTGAATGCCCCCTTCTCGTATCCGAACAGCTCGCTCTCCAGCAGGTGTTCCGGCAAGGCCGTGCAATTCACCTTGACAAATGGCTTGTCGGAACGGCGGGAGAGGCGGTGGATCTCACGCGCGGCCATGTCCTTTCCCGTTCCGCTTTCGCCGCGCAACAGACAGTTGAGGTCGGTTTGCGCCACCTGCGCGATGGTTTCACGAAGTTCCTGCATCGACTGACTGATGCCGATCAAGAACGATCCCGACGGATCGAGCGCTGCGGGACGCTGGGTCCGCAGAAAGGAACGTTCATCCTCGCTCGGCTGCAGCACGCGCTTGAGAGCGTTCCGGATGTCGGTCATTCCAAAAGGTTTGAGCACGAAGTCACTGGCGCCGCGACGAATGCATTCTACGACGGTCTGCGGGGCGGCATCGATCGAGGTGCATACGATGCGCGGGGCGCAAGGGGTTTCCAGCAACGTCCCCAAAACATCGACGGTCAATCCTGCCTCGGGCAGCATCTCCAGGATGATGACGCCAATGTCGTCGGTTTGCGCGGCGCGCAGGGCATCGCCCACGTTCGATACAGAACGGACGTCATACCCCGACGCCGTCAATCCTTTTTCAAGGGCCCAGCGAACGCCCGGATCCATATCCAGCACAAGAACCGTGCGCGACTGGCGGGGTTCCTCGGACGCGTTTCCTTCCGGCGGAATAGCATGGAATCCGTGAGAATTCATGCCATTTTCTCCCGCTTGGCCCCGGGATTGGCGGCGTTCCGGGGAAGAAGGACGCACAAACGGCACTGTTCCCGATCGTCAAGAGAGACGCTGATGACGCCGCCGCAACTATGGACCGTTCGCTCCGCGAGTTGAAGGCCGGGATGACGATGGGCAGGTCCGGGGGCTGTGGGAAAAAAGGCCATGTCCTCCTTGCAATAGTAGTTTTCTGCGGTTCCGGCGTGTCGAATCTCAAAGGCGACGTGGTCCGGATCGCTCTCGAAAACGCGTATTGAGACGAGGCCGCCCACCTCGACAGTTCGGAGGGCATTGAGAATCAAATCCAATATGGTGCGGGCCAACGCCGTGCCATTGAGCAGAACGCATTGACAGTCCGCTTCGAACGCCTGTTCGATGCGGACGCCGCGATTTTGGATGGTGACGGAAAGCATCTCGAGCGCCTGCCCGACGATTTCATCGAGGCGCACGGTTTCGAGGGAGTCCTCGCGCAGCGAGGAGAGTTTGCGAAATTCCTGGGTTTGCCGCCGCAATCGCTCGACGTTCTGCTGGATAATATCGACGCCCTGACTGGCCTCTGAAGAAAGTCCTGTTTCGCTGACGAAATCCGCGGCGACGCGAATGGCCGAAAGCGGCGGAACGAAATTGCGGGCGAGCTCCACCCCGATATTCCCCAAGCTAGCCTGGTGCGCTATCTGAAGCAGGAGGCGGGCCTGCTCGTACTCGAAGGCAAGAAAATAGGCGCACATGCCCAGGAATTCCTGTTCCACTTCGTCGCCCACGAACCCCGGCCGCAGATAAAAGCCGATGGTGGATATGGATCGATTCCAAAATGTCTGAGGATACACAAAAACGGACATGCCCTGAGTGTCCAGCCCCGTATATCGGGACACCCATGACTGGATCTGAAACGCAGGATCGGCGTCAGTCAGCATTACATCCAACCCGGATGTTTCCATGACTCCATCTGCGCTGTGAAACTCCAGCTCTCCGTCCTCACGCCCCGTCACCGCCACGAATTTCTGCCGCGTGATATCGCACAAGGCGACGCAGCAAAAAGGAAGATGGCGAGAGAGTTCGGAGAACACGCTCATCAAAAGGGTGCGGTCGGAATAGTGGCCGGCGCTAAGCTGGGTCAAGTTCAGCAAGGCGCGAAGGCGGGTGTTGCTCAGCTCGCACGCGGCGGCGTATTGCCGGATATCGGCCGTGGCGAGTTCGACGCGCGCGCGCAGCTTCTCGCGCTCGTCCAAGAGCAGCGCCAACAGTTCGGAACGCTCCCGAAGAAGGGTGTGATGGGCGAGGGCCCGCGTCACCGCCGCAGTGAGCAACGTAATGTCGACCGGCTTGGTGAGATAATCGAAAGCGCCTTTCCGCATGCTGCCGATGATGGTCTCTGGGCTGGCGT
>JAKJDA010000126.1:5215-7894 GCA_022706165.1 Candidatus Hydrogenedentota bacterium
GACGATGAGAGTAAGGCACGGGTCTTCCCCGTGAAATTCGTGCAACAACCCCATCCCGCTTCCGTCGGGAAGCCCCAAATCCACGAGCGCGCAGGCGAATTTGTCCTTCGCGAACAGCATGCGGGCCTCGGCGCACGTCGAGGCGACTTTGCACGTCCAGCCGGACATCGCCAACACCTTGTCCAGAAACAGCCGCTGCGCCGGATCATCCTCGATGACGAGAATATGCGGCGCTAGGGACTCCTTAGAGTTTGGATCGTTCATGAGCGCTCTGTTCCGCCGGAAGCTGGCTGTCCTGAGTATAATAAGGCATCATTACATAAGAACCATATGTACATATCCGTTTGAACATATATGTGTATATCTATATCGAAAAAACGGGATTGTGAAACACGCACCCATCTTTCGCGACGATCCCGAATCCGCCGCGGCGCAGGCTTTTCGCAAGCGATGTGCTCCTGACAAAAGCCATGCTACTGCACCGGTTGCGCGAAATCAAGACGAGCCCGGGCGGGGAACATGCCTACTCAAGAAGCATAAAAAGTTGTCAAAAGTGACTATCTCTGCTACAAGGCATTTCCGGAGAGGGAACTCCACCAAAGCCAATAGAATATGTTTTCTGTGAAAATGCTATAAAACACAGGCAATTACGAAGGGTGATTGAACGGCACGTTTTTTGCGAGGATGGAGGAGGGCTTGGAGCCGTGGGAGTAGACACTACATGGACGAGACTGAGAATCTGAAGAAAGCCGTGGCAGATCTTCAGGAACGTCTTCGGGAAGAATCGCGATCCCGCGCGGACCTGGAGAAGCGTTGTCATCTGTTGGAGAAGCTGGCGTATCGGGATCCCACTACGGGGCTGCGCAGCGAGATGTACCTGCATGCCCGGGTGCGGGAGGAGATTGAACGCTCGATTCGATATCCTTCCGCCACGACCCTGGTGACGGTGTGCGCTCCGGAAGAGCAGGTGGACATGCTGCCGAAATTGGGCATGCGCTTGAGTTCTGAATTGCGCGCATCGGACCACGTGTTTAGTCTGCGCAAGTCGGGCTTGGCGATACTTCTCGTCGAAACGCCGGAAGAAGGCGCGCGTCGCGTCTTGGAACGCTTAACGGGGGATCTGGAACAGTTCATTGGCGCCTATGGATATAGCGTCACGAGTTTTCCCGTGGACGCGAACCTCGCCGATGAGTTCCTGACCATGGCGTTACAGCGGCATGAGGCGCTCGCCGAGGGCTTTACGAAGCACGAGTCGGGCTCTTCGGCGACGCCAACGTTCCACTAGAGACCATTTGCGATCGTCACGACTGGCACGCGGCAGAGACGCTTTCAGAAGGAAACGGCTCATGCCGTTATTTGCTTGTGGGCGCAGGGCGTAACGAGGGTTTGCTACGAGACAGGATAATGGCGCTGGAACACGCCAAAGGGTTCAACTCCTGCAAGGACTTGGGCGGCGTGTTCCGGAGACAATAGGCTTTTCCATTTGTCTCGTTCCCTTCGGGTAGGCCGGTCTATGGCGTAGGCGTTGTTTTCATGCCCCTGTTCTTTGTCGTGCTCCTGCAGAAAGACCCGTCCTTCCGTCCGAAACGAAAACCCCATCGCGGCGAGAATCCCCGCATACGACTTTTCCGGATCGGCGCATAGATCTTCGTGCGTGACAATCTGCCAGCCCGAATGCCGCTGAGCTTGTCGCGTCAATATGTAGTAGATGCTTCCCCAATATGCCCCAAGAAGGGAAAAATAGTTGTCTTGACGGCAGATGTGGTCCTCAAACGGCGCCAAATAATCGCGCATCAAAGCAGGTTGCCGCAACATGCGTTCGGAACGGTCGTCAATGCCGTAGTGCAGTTTCGCCCAACTTTGGGCCACGGCGCAGGGATGGCGCATGAGGACGATGACCCTGGGACGAAGCGTTTCCGCGATGCGTTCCGTCGCCAGGAAGGCATGCACGTCTTTGATGAGAAACCGTCTCGGCCTTCGAAACAGCCGGCGCAGGGGACGTCGCCGGGCGATCTCGTCCCGCAGGATATCGCATAGGCCCGTGTCATCTTCTCCAGCCGGGACGTACTTCAGAAAATGGCGTGCGCGATCCGGATAGGTCTCCCAGTTAAAAGGCTCGTTGATCAGGACGCTTTGCGTCGCTGCGGCGAAAACGCGGCACGCCCAACTGCTTCCACAGCGCGGCATGCCGGTAAGCAAGATAATCTGCATGATTGATTTCCTACGACTGAAGACGCCGAAGAGACCATTGAGCCACATGCCCTATGACCTTCTGGCGCGCCAGTTTTTTCATGACGAAAATGATCCTGTTGCGACGCCTGTTGCGGCGGATGCACACGTCTACCAGATCGGCAAGGTCAGGCCTGTTTTTGGACAATAGCATGGGCTTGATGGTGTCCAGGGTGATGAAGTCGTCTTCGTCCCGCAAGGGGACGATGCGCGCCATGGAGGCTAAATCGCCGCGCAGGGGAAAACGCTTGGTCAGGCGAAGGGCGTCGCATGCTTCCAGGACGAGCGCCGTGCGAAAACATTTTCCGCAAGCCATGCAGTTCGAATCGGAACGAGATTCCCAGCATACGCGCAAATGATCCATGGCGCTTTGGGAATGTTTGATGCAGTCGATTTTTTCGGCCCGAGAATGACAGCCATCGTGGACAATGCGCATGTGAGACGTGGAGA
>JAKJDA010000127.1 GCA_022706165.1 Candidatus Hydrogenedentota bacterium
GGTGGATTCGATGCTTAGCAGTTCAGCGCCCGCCGCCGCGGATTGATCAAACAGCCACAGCATCGACTCCCAATGAGGACCGCTGCGCATCACCGGCGGCCGCGTCATCTCGCGATTATCGTTTGGCGTCATTCGCAAAACCGACCGGAGCCCATATTTTTGATAGGCCTCTTCCATGCCGTCCAGCAACACGCGCGCAATATCAAGACCCCACCCCGGCGTCTGGGTCATGTCGGGCAAAGTCTCAAACTCAATCACCACGCCCGGCACCGACAATTCATGCGCCCGCTTCAACACACCCTCGACGATTTCCCGATAATGCTCGATCACGCGCCCCATGGAATCCGCATTCACTTCCATCGGGGGAAGAGTGAAATTTATCTCGGGATACACCGTCCCACCCCCGATGACAAGGCCTCGGCGCGTCGTCAACGGCTTAGGAGAAACCCCGAAAATCAAATCCGTCGGATTCGGAATGGCTAACTTCTTGTACTGTGGCATTGACAGAACCCTCCACGTTATCAGCATACTCACTCCCTGAGGCTTCCTGCATGCCTCAGGGCGAAGCGCGATCCAGTTTCGACGCACCTAAGCGCCTATCCACCAGCCCGAAACACGACGCATCATATCACATCACATCACATTGTGTCAACTCTACCGCCCATCGCGCCGCCAATCGACATTGGCGATTCTTGGGGCGCAAATGGCCACGTTCAAAGGGAAAGACATCTCGAAACTTGCCCAGCCAACTAAAAATGCTCCACAATGGCCCCTGAAGAAAGCGCATCCTACAAGCTCCAAGGAGAATCATGCAGCGTTCCGCAAAAAGACTGGCGTGGTACATTATTCCGCCCTGCATCCTTCTCCCGGCGATCTGCGCCTTGCTCGGCACATGGGTTGCCGCGAGCGGTCTCTCCGTGCGCCCCAGCGCTTTCGCCGTTATCTCCGGCGTCGCGGCTTCAGGACTGCTCGGGGGGCTGTTTGGTCTATTTATGGCAAAGCGAATCGCCGCCTGGCTAAGCGAAATTTCTAAGGCCGCAGAAGGTTATCTGTCCGGCGATTTTTCGAGACGTCTTCCCGCCGCCTCGACGCGCGAGTTGAACCAACTTGTCTTTGTCTTCAATCGAATGGCCGAGGAATTCGAACAGCGTCTCCAAGCCGTCCACCGCCAACGCCACGAACTCGACACCATTCTCTCGAGCATGGTCGAAGGCGTCATCGCATTGGACAACGAAGAGCGCATCCTGTCGATCAACCGAACCGCCGCCGAGTTGTTTCACGTCTCCTTTGCGGATGTCCGCATGCGCACGATCCAGGAAGGCATCCGCAATGCGGACCTGCAACGCTGCGTCCGCCAAGCGCTTCTCGGCTCCGCGCCCACCGATGACGAGATTGTGCTTTTCGGACCAGAGGAACGTTTCCTGCGCGTGCAGGCAGCCCCCTTGATGGATGATCGCCTGGGTCGGATCGGCGTCCTGCTTGTGATCGAAGACAGAACCCATGTGCAGAAACTTCAAAACGCGCGGCGCGATTTTGTCGCGAATGTCTCGCATGAAATACGCACGCCGGTCACCTCCATCAAAGGATGCGCCGAGACCCTGCTCGAAGGAGCGATGGACGATCCCATCATGGCCAGAACTTTTCTTGAGACGATCGGCCGTCAATCAGACCGCTTGTGCTTGTTGGTCGACGATGTTCTCGCCCTTTCCCGTCTTGACCGCTCCGAAGGACTCGCTGACATTCCCTTTGAAACGGTTTCCCTGCGCCCCCTCATCGAAAGCGCCGTTCGCGCCTGCGCTGCCAAGGCGGAGACGAAGGGCATGCGGTTCGCGGTGGCCTGCGAACGCGATGTGACGGTGCATGCCAACGCTTCGCTGTTGGAACAGGCCGTGATCAATCTCGTGGATAACGCGATCAAGTACGGCAACCCTGACACCAAAATCTCCGTCTCCGTTGAACAAACATCTGGCGAAACGCATATCGCCGTTCGCGACAACGGCCCCGGCATCGCTCCCCAACACCTGCCTCGCATCTTCGAACGCTTCTACCGCATCGACCACGCGCGCAGCCGAAATCTGGGCGGCACGGGTCTCGGATTAGCCATCGTGAAACACATCATGAGCGTGCACGGCGGTTCGGTCACGGTCGATTCCGTCCTCGGAGAAGGAACTCTTTTCACTCTACGTCTTCCAAACCTTCCCAGTGGAGTTCAACTGGAACCATAGCCGCTTTCTCCCGAAGCCCTTTCGAAAAGGCGGTTTTGGGGCGGAATGCGGCCACGCCTTTCTTGAAAACGCCATTTCCTAGTCTGAGTGACAAAAAACGGCCCTCTGGCACACACATTGTCAATCCATCCAAGGGATTTTACTCGCTCCATCACCGCCTTTTGTTTCCTTAACGCATTATGCAAGAAGACTTTATGGATATTTGCGCGATCGTTGGCACACCGCTTGTTATAACGGTCCTGACGACTGGAAAAGGTAAGGACGGTTGCCCCGGGAACCGATAACAGTTAAATCCGAAACAGCACGAAAGAACGAATCAAACACGTTGGAGGGTTGTCACATGAAGAAAAACACCGGTTTCACGTTGATTGAGCTGATGATTGTGGTCGCGATTATTGCGATTATCGCGGCGATAGCCATTCCGAATTTGCTGCGTTCGCGCATGAGCGCCAACGAAGCGAGCGCGGCGGGCGCGATGCGCACCATCTCCACGGGCGAGGCCAGCTTCCAGGCGGCCTGCTTCATCGACACGAATGCCGATGGTTTGGGCGATTACGGCACGCTGGCGCAGTTGGCTGATCCCGATGGCGCCGGAGCCACGCCTCCGTTCATCGACCAGGTGTTGGGCGCCGGCACGAAGCAGGGCTACACCTTTGCGGCGGTTCCGGTCAACGGCACGGCGGCCGTCAGCCCCACCTATGCCTGCACGGCTGTCCCGCAGTCGCCCGGACGCTCCGGCTACCGGCAGTACTTCGTCAACGAAACCGGCGTGATTCGTTTCACCGCCGACGGCACCGCAGCTACGGCCGCTTCGAACCCTCTGAACTAACCTAAGTACTGGCTGCGGTACTCGGCCCCAGAGCGGGCGGCAGGTCTCTTCCCCCTGCCGCCCGCGCCCCTATTGCCGCCAATCATCGCCCGCCACGCCGTTCCTGCGCCGCATACTTGTCATGCGCCATTCCTGCCTTTGTAACGCTTATAAAACAATCCATGCCGCTCTCTTGTGGACGCAGAACCTTGCAGAGGAGCTTTTTCGGGAGTGCATTTTCGCTGGCGCTGCGAACGCGTAGGGCCTATGTGCCAACGTGAAAATGAACTACGGAAGACGGGCGCGAATGGCAAGAAAATATCCGAACGGCACCCTCACTTTGCCCATTTCGGGACGCTGTCCCTTGGCCACTCCATGGCAATCGGACCCTCCGCCGATGAGAAGACCGCGCTCTCTGGCCAATTGACAGTAGGAATCCGTTTGGCCGGGGCTATGTCGGCAATGATAGGCTTCAATTCCGTCGAATCCCAGTTGCAACAAAACATCGATGTGTTTGCGCGTGGCGGGCAATCCGGGATGCCCCAGAAACGCCAGGCCGCCCGCTGCATGGAGGGTGTGAATGGTTTCCTCGGCGGTGGCCAGTCGCTTTGGGGCGTAGGCGCATTTCCCGCGGCCTATGAAGCGATCGAATACGGATTGAACCGTTTGCGCATAGCCTCGCGAAACGACTTCCTGAGCGATATGGATGCGCCCCAGAGCGCCTTGTGCAACGCGGCCGAGAATGTTGGCCAGGTCTACCTCTATGCCCCTGTCGCGCAGCCGATCGGCAATCTGAATCGCCCGTTCCGCGCGCGCGGTCTGTTGCCGGGCAAGCAACGCCAGCAAGGCCGGATGCGCGACGTTCATTCCCATGCCGACGATGTGTATTTCATGGCGATCGTATGCGGCGCTGATTTCCACGCCTGGAAGAAAGTCCATGCCGTGTTGGACCGGTGACGGCCAACGCCGAAACCCCGATCGCCGCCGCGCGCCGGACAAGATCTTCCGGCGAGTCGACGCCGTCCGAAAAGTGCGTATGGAGATGCAGATCAACCCAACGCGTCTCGGCGGCCTGCGCGTTCACGGATGAAGGGAGCCCGCGGCGTCTTCTCTCGGCTCGGCCGCTTCGGAGTCAGTCGCTGCGGGAAGGTCCTTAAGCCGGTCCAGCACGCCATTCACGAACCGCGCGGAATCCGGAGACCCGAAACGCTTGACCACCTCGATCGCTTCGTTGATTGCGACCGGTGCGGGCACATCGTCCCGGTGTCGCATCTCATAGAGCGCTACGCGCAGAATGTTCTGCTCGACGCGCCCCACGCGGTCGGGAGACCAGTTATGCAGCGCCTTGGCGATGAGTCCGTCCAATTCTTCGCGACATGTCATCACGCCGCGCACGAGTTCATTGGCATACTGTGCGACGTTGGCGCGAACAGGGTTGACCTCCCAAAATCCCGGCAAGACACGTTCCCAGTCATATTGCGTGAAGTCCAGGCCGAAAAGAAACTGCACGGCGCATTCGCGGGCGTGCCGCCGCGCTTTCGGACTGATCACGCCTCCACCTGTTCCACAAGGTTGACCATCTCGATGGCCGCTACGGCGGCGTCGAAACCTTTATTGCCGCTCTTCGTGCCGGCGCGTTCAATGGCCTGCTCGATGGTGTCGGTCGTAAGCACGCCAAAGACGACGGGCTTTCCTGTTTCGAGGGAAACATGCGCCACGCCCTTGGCCACTTCGTTCGCGACGTAGTCAAAGTGCGGCGTGCTGCCGCGAATCACTGCTCCCAAGGCGATGACCGCGTCGTACGAACCGCTTTCGGCCATCTTTTGGGCAATGAGCGGTATCTCGTAGGCGCCCGGCGTCCAGGCCACGGTGACCTCGTCTTCCGTTACGCCGTGGCGTTCGAGCGCGTCCAAGGCGCCGCCCAGCAACTTTCCGGAAATGAACTCATTGAACCGCGAAATCACGATGCCATACCGCTTTCCGGAGGAAACCAGCTTGCCTTCCAATACCCGTGGCGTCACGTTGTGCTCCTTTCCGCATTCGCCGGCCATTAAGCCAGCAGATGCCCCATTTTGTCCCGTTTGGTGCGCAGGTACCGGTCGTTCACCTCATTGGGCGGGATGATGATGGGAACCCGCGCGGTGATTTCCAGTCCGTATCCTTCGAGTCCCGCTCGCTTTACGGGATTGTTGGTGATGAGTCGCATGCGCTTGATGCCGAGGTCGCCGAGTATTTGGGCGCCGATGCCGTACTCGCGCGGGTCGGCGTCGAACCCGAGATGGAGGTTGGCCTCGACCGTATCGAGCCCTTTGTCCTGCAAGGCATACGCCCGTATCTTGTTCGCCAATCCGATGCCGCGCCCCTCTTGCCTCATGTACACCAGCACGCCGCGGCCCTCCTCGGCGATCATGCGCAGGGTCTCGCGCAACTGATTGCCGCAATCGCACCGCAAGGAGCCCAACACGTCGCCGGTCAGGCATTCGCTGTGCACGCGCACGAGGACCGGGTCGTCCGTGCCGACATCGCCGCATACCAAGGCAACGTGGTTTTGTTCGTCCAACACGGACTCATACGCCACCAGCCGGAACTCGCCAAACTCGGTCGGCAGTTGCGTTTCCGCTACGCGCCGGATGAGGAGCTCGTTGCGGCGCCGGTATTGGATAAGCGCCTCGATGCTGCACATTTTGATGTGGTGCGCTTCGGCGAATTTTTCGAGTTGGGGCACGCGCGCCATGGTGCCGTCTGGATTCATGATTTCGCAAATGACGGCGCTGGGATTCAGGCCCGCCAAACGAACCAGATCAACCGATCCCTCGGTTTGCCCCGCGCGAACCAAGACGCCTCCTTCGCGCGCCCGCAACGGGAAAACATGTCCCGGCATGACCAGATCGTTCGGTCCGCAATCCGGGTCGATGGCGACGTGGATGGTGTGGGAACGGTCATGCGCGCTGATGCCCGTGGTCACGCCCGAAGCCGCTTCGATGGAGACATGGAACGCCGTGCTGAAGCGCGATCGATTGTCCGATGTCATCGGGGGAATGTGGAGCGCGTCCAGGCGTTCCGGCGTAAGCGCCAGGCAAATGAGCCCTCGCGCGTGCGCCGCCATGAAATTGACAGTCTCCGGCGTGACCTTCTCCGCGGCGATGACCAGATCGCCCTCGTTTTCCCGGTCTTCGTCGTCCACCAGAATGACCATCTGGCCCGCGTGCAATTCGTGCACGATTTCAGGAATCGTAGCGAACATCTGTACTCGAACTCCCTATCGCAGCCGATCGCGCTTCGTGCGAGGTCCGCGACATATCCTTGCCACTACCGCCCTTCGACCCATGAATGCAGGACGTCTTGGCGCTTTACCGGACAAAACTCGATGAATTCGTATTCGGCGATGCGTCGGAGTCTGTAGGGATCGCGAGCAAACCAATCCGCCAATGCCGTAAGAGACTCCGCCCGTGCAATCACCACCCCGCCCGTGCGCGGGGTGCGCGGACCGGAACACAACAACATCCCGGCGTCATACCCTTCCTGCAAAAAAGCCCGGTGATCGGCCAAAACGGCATCAATCTCCTCGAGGGAGGCCGTATATGTGATCAGTACAACAAAATGTTTCACGATTTCCTCGCCATCCCGTCTCCACGCGGCGCCATGCCTCGCTGAGGCGACTCGGATTCGTCAAGACCCCTTGCCCAAAAGGCAGGTCTCGTCGATCCGACAAGGGTTTGCGCACTTGGGAAAACGTCTTGCGTGGACTACGCCTTCGCGAAATTCACGCCGCGCCATCGCTCGACGCGTGAACGCTCTCACTACGGCTTATCCGCTGTCTTGAAATACACGATCAGCGTAGCCGAGAAAGCGACTCGAAAGCAAACGGAACGCGAAATGAGCCTGCCCGTATGGGGCTGTTTTGGCATACGGGCCATATTCGCGGAATCTCGTCAGACATCTTGGCGTTGCGCTCCAATGTGTTACGCCAGTTAGGATGCAGCATTTGAAAAACCAAACATTTCGACTCATTCCGTAGGGGCACGCATTCCCCGAGAAGACAGCATTTCCCTGTCCGCAATCGCGGGCACATTGACATGTCCCCGCAAGGCTACGTATGATACGCGACTCAGGCTGGGGCATATGTCGAGGTCCTCGACATACCGGGACGGAACGCAAAACAGCGCGGTATTCATGGCTCGTATCATCGCTATCGCCAATCAGAAAGGGGGCGTGGGCAAGACCACGACCGCGATCAATCTGTCCGCATGCATGGCCGCTGCGGGCAAGCGGGTGTTGCTGGTGGACTTAGACCCGCAGGGAAACGCATCCAGCGGCCTCGGCATCGATCGACAGAATCTCGAACAGACCCTCTACGATGCCATGATGGAAGACGCGGCGTTGCCTGCGGTCATCCTGCCGACAGCCGTCGAGAACCTCAAACTGGTTCCTTCAAACAAACACCTCGTCGGGGCCGAGATCGAGTTGGTCGGCATTGAGGATCGGGACAGGCGTCTGAGGCGCTGCCTCGATTCCATTCGAAACGAATACGACTTTGTTTTCATCGACTGCCCGCCGTCGTTGAGCCTTTTGACCGTCAACGGCTTGGTTGCGGCGGACGGAGTGATTGTGACATTGCAGTGTGAATACTACGCCCTGGAAGGATTGTCGGAACTGCTGCACACCATTGAGTTGATCCGGGACAATCTGAACAACAGCCTGGTGTTGCAGGGGGTGCTGCTGACAATGTACCAAAACACCCGTCTCGCGGCGCAGGTGGTGCAGGATGTGCGGGATCATCTCGGAGATTGCGTGTACCAGACGATCATTCCGCGCAACGTAACCTTGAGCGAAGCGCCGAGTTACGGTCAACCC
>JAKJDA010000128.1 GCA_022706165.1 Candidatus Hydrogenedentota bacterium
GCTGCCCACGCTGACGCGTTATATCGGCGATTTGAGCGATTACGCCGTCCATCGCCGCGAAAAAAAGCCCTACCTTTTTTTGACGTGCGCCCATTGGGAGCATTACCACGAACCGACCGATACGCCGGACCTCCTTAACTACGCCAAGATGGAGGCGATCGCGACGTATCTGCTGTCCTTGTTGCATTTTCTCGACACGCAGCCCCTGGAGGGGCCCTTTGAAGGCTACGACACGACCTCCACGGAATTGGCCTTCATGCGGCGATCCGTGGGGCCGATCGTCGAGAGCTTGGGCATGCGCCTGAACGACCGATCGGACATCGATTCCCTGGCGGCGCTCATGCTGCACGTGTTTGGACTATAGAACCTTGCCGGACGCCTTTTCCTGCTCGGCCCGCTTCACATCGGCGTCCACCATGAGCCGCACCAGTTGCCGAAACGTCGTTCGAGACTCCCACCCCAACTGCCGCTTGGCCTTGCTTGCGTCGCCCACGAGCAAGTCCACCTCGCTAGGACGACAATAACGGGGATCCTTCTCGACATATTCACGGTAATCCAGGTCGAGGTACGAGAAGGCCTCGTCCAAAAACTCGCGGACCGTGTGGCTCTCGCCCGTAGCGAGCACATAATCCTCTGGGCCATCCTGCTGCAACATGCGCCACATGCCTTCGACATATTCCTTGGCGTATCCCCAATCGCGCCGCGCATCGAGATTGCCCAGATAGACCTTCCGCTGCAACCCCAGCTTGATGCGCGCGGCGGCGGTCGTGATCTTGCGCGTCACAAAGGTTTCGCCCCGGCGCGGTGATTCGTGATTGAACAAAATGCCGTTGCAGGCGTACATGCCATAGGCTTCGCGATAGTTCACGGCCGCCCAATAGGCAAAGACCTTAGCCACGCCGTAGGGACTGCGCGGATGAAACGACGTCGTCTCGGTTTGCGGAACTTCCCGCACCAACCCATACATTTCACTGCTGGACGCCTGATAATAGCGCACCGGCGCGCCGCTATGGCGGATGGCCTCCAACATGCGGATCGCGCCCACCGCCACAATGTCCGCCGTGTATTCCGGAATGTCGAAACTGACGCGAACATGGCTTTGTGCCCCAAGGTTATACACCTCGTCCGGTTGCACGCGGTTGATAATTTGACCCAGCGCCGCCGAATCGCTGAGATCGCCGTACATAAGGTTCAAGCGACGTTTTTCGACATGCGGATCCTCGTAGATGTGATCGATCCGCCCCGTATTGAACGAACTTGACCGGCGGATGAGCCCGTACACTTCATAGCCCTTCTCGAGCAGCAGTTCCGCCAAGTACGATCCATCCTGCCCCGTGATGCCGGTGATCAGCGCCTTTTTCACGTCTCTCCCCTCCCCCCTGCCTGCATCAGGCTAGCGCATTGTCGCACAACGACGGACGTTTCTACGGACAACATTCCCCTGCGAAAGAGGCTTCTCCCGGCGCCCTATCAATCGCCGCGAACGATAAACAGGCGGCGCGTCTCCCTAAACGAACGTTCCCGCCAGGGTTGGCATCAGCGCAAGACAAGCTGACCTTGACGCGCATAGTCGAGCGCGAGCAAAAGAATGCGCGCGGCCTCTTGCGGCGCGTGGAACCCGGATGAATTCTCCGCCTCGACGAAATCAAGAAGAAATTGCGCCTTACGCTGCAGGGCGCACGCGTCAGCCAACGGCGTTTCCGCAGCGCCGGCGGCGCGTGCGGCCTTGATTTCGCCGATCAAGGCGACGACCGCATCCATGACGCGATCGCGCATCTCCATTGTGCGCCCCTGGATTGTTTCCACGCGGCTCTTCAACTCTTCCTCCGGAAATTTGTGGCAGGTCTGACACGCGTTGTTGATGTGCAGCACCGGGCTCTGGATGTGGTGATCGCTGATTTTGAGCGCGCCCACGCGTTTGTACGGCATGTGGCAGTCGGCGCAAGCGACGCCCGAGCGCGCGTGCACGCCCTGACTCCACATCTCGAATTCAGGATGTTGCGCTTTCAACGCCGACGCGCCGGTGTCGGCGTGGATCCAATCCTTGTGACCGTTTTCCTCATAGTAGGCGAGAATATCATCTCCCTTGAGCCCTTTTGTCCAAGGATAGACCAAGCGCTTCTCAGGCCCCTGGAAATAATACTCGACGTGGCACTGGCCACAGACAAAAGAACGCATCTCCTGGCGCGTGGCCATCACGTTGGGATCGTAATCGGAAACGCCCTGGGCGGCCTTGGCGGCGCGGATGCCCTCCAGAAAACCGGGGCGCGTAATGCGCAGCTGCATGGTCTGCGCATCGTGACAATCGATGCAGGTCACGGGATGCGTCACCAGTTCTCGGGCTTCCGCATACGGCATCTGGTTCATCTTCTCGAACCCCTTGACGATGTCGCCGTCGCCGAGTTTCTTGTAGGGGACATACACCGACGCGTGGCAGTGCATGCACGTGCCGGGCTGCTTGGCGGCCTGTTGGCGTTCGGTGTAGGTCTGATCTTCAAGCATGTACGCATGGCCACGTTCCTCGCGAAAATCCTTGGCGAAGGCATACCCCGCCCAGAGGGTTTTCAGACGAGGGTCCTCTTCGAGTTTCGATTGCGCCACCACCGATCGCGGGTCGGCCTCGGTCGGCGTGCGCGGCATGGCCTCGCTGCCGCCGTAGCGAGTGCGGGCCATATCGGCCGTGCGCAAATACGCGTCGTATTGCAGCGGAAAATTCTTGCCCCACACGGCGGGATCCTCGGTGTCGTCGGTCAAATCGACCACCCGGAAAAAGGGATTGCGCGCCTCCTGCTTGTGCTCAAAAATGTTCACCAACAGCGCCGCAACCCCAAACGTCGCCACCGCCGAAAACAAGGCCGCGGCGACCAGTAAGGCGACAAATCCCCGAAGCGACTTCCTCTGCGTTTCCGTCGACTGATTACGGGCGATCATGCGTCTTCCTTTCCCTCGCGTGTTGGGCGCGCCCTGCCATGCTATTCGAGATGCCCCACCGAGGGGTGACAGCGAATGCAGGACGTCATGTTCTGGCCAGCGTGGACACGATCAATGGCTTGGACGATATCCCCATGGCATCGGCGGCAGGCGGCCTCGGCAATGGCGCGGTTGCGCGGCGTGATCGCGATAGGCTCGTGAAAACCGCCCAAGGTGAAGGCCATCGAATGGTGGTAGCCGTTGAGGGCCTTCGTCGCATACTTGCCGATGAAGTCATGCGGCGTGTGACAATCATTGCACACGGCAACGGCGCGGTGGCTCGAACGCTCCCACGCGTTGTAGTTATCGTTCATGACGTGACAGTTCGCGCACGCGGCCGGATTGTCGGTGAGATACGACGCGCCCCGGGCGTAAAGAAACGTGTACGCCCCCACGCCCGACAGCGCACCGCTCAATAGCCCTGCCAACACTGCCGCTATGCCGCGCATCATGGCGTGGACTCCCTCGCGTCAGACCCTGCCCAGATGATATGGCGGGATTGTACCGAAAGGATGGCGGCGCTGCAATGCCGCCGCTGCAGCAAAAACGCGCACACAAATACGCGGGCGATCCTGGCTTCTGGCGCCATGCAGAAACTTCCCTGGCGCGGCAGGATTTGCTTTCCGGAAACGCGAACCCCAACCCGCCCTCCATCGCAACTCCTTTCGCAGAAACGCCTTGAGACGAATCAACTCCTTGGCATATGCCTTGCTTTCCCCTGACGGTGGTCTAACCAGACGGCATTGCCGTTCCGAAGTCCTTGCGACTTTTCAGAACGCCCATGCGTCCCGTCCCGTGCTTCGGCGTTGGCGACACAAAGACCGCCCATTCTCGTGAGAGGCGGCCCGGAACTCAGCATACGGGGTGAACAGCCCGTATGTAAGCGCCGTCGCTGGTCTTGGAGTGACCGGAGCCGCCGAACGCTACGCCTGCGGGCGATTGCATACATGCCGCCGTACCGGCGGCCAGAACCGACTGTGCGACAGGGGACCCAAAGGAGACAGAGGGGCGAAAGATGCTGCAAGGACTCTACGCGGCGGCGAACGGCTTGGTCTCCGAAGAAGCGCGGCAGGCCGTTATCGCCAACAACATCGCAAACGTCTTCACCGCGGGATTCAAACGCCAGGAACCGGTGCAGCAAGGTTTTTACAGCGTCTTCCGCGACTCCATGAGCGTCGCGCGCCTGAACGCGGAACGATCGCCGGGCGGCGGAGTCAAACTGGTCGAAACCTATACCGATCCGGCAGAAGGAACCGTCACCACCACAGGCAACAACCTCGATATCGCCTTGTCAGGCCCCGGATATCTTGTCGTGGACACGCCCCAGGGCGAACGCTTCACCCGTGCCGGAAAATTCATGATCGACAGCGACGGGCAACTGGCAAACGATGCGGGACACAAGGTGCAAGGAACCGGCGGCCCCATCGACGTGCGCGGAGGCGCCGTGCAGTTTGACGGAACCGGCCGGGTGATTGTAGACGGCGCGCCGGTCGGAACGCTCCGCCTTGTCGAATTCGAGGACCCGCGCATGCTGACGCGCGAAGGCAATACGCTGTTCGCCGCCTCGCAAGCGGCGATGGACCGATCGGCCCCGGCGGACCAAACCCGGGTGGCGGCAGGATCGCTGGAAATGTCCAACGTTCAACTGCCGCACGAGATGATTGGCATGACGCTGGGATTGCGCGCCTATTCGGCGAACCAGCGGGTCATCAGCGCGTTTGACGAAACCTTGGGCAATTTGATCGAACGGGTGGGCATGCCGATCTAGTTATCGGCGCACATGGGGAGCGGAAACGTATGATACGCGCACTGTTTACGGCGGCGACGGGAATGATCGCGCAGCAATTGAACATCGACACGATCGCCCACAACATGGCGAACGTGAACACCACCGGCTTCAAAAAAAGCAGGGTGAACTTTCAAGACCTCATCTACGAGACGATCAAACCCGCAGGCTCCGAAACGGCCGCCGGCCAAACCATTCCGGAAGGAATCCAGGTAGGACACGGCGTGCGCCCCGCTTCGATCGCCAAACTGTTTTCGCCCGGCAATTACATTCAAACCGGCAATCCCCTCGACCTCGTGATCGAAGGCGACGGCTTCTTTCAGGTGACCCTGCCCGACGGAACCATCGGCTACACGCGCGACGGCAATTTCAAGCTCGATGCGAACGGGCAGATCGTTTCGACGGATGGTTATCCGCTGCAGCCGGGCATCACCGTGCCGAACAACGCCCTCAGCGTGAACATCGGATCGGACGGCACCGTATCCGCGATGGTCCAAGGCAACGCCGCCCCGCAAAACCTGGGAACCATCCAATTGGTGCGATTCGTGAACCCCGCAGGCCTCGACGCGCGGCTGGGACGCAACATCCTGTTGGAAACCCAGGCCTCGGGCGCGCCGATCGCCGGACAACCGGGCCTCGATGGCCTGGGCACGCTCGAAAACGGCTTTCTCGAAAACTCGAACGTCCAAGTCGTGGAGGAAATCCTGAATCTCATCATCGCGCAACGCGCGTACGAGGCCAGTTCGAAGGTCATTCAAACCTCCGACGAAATGCTGCAAACCGCAAACAACGTGCGACGGTGATAGGCCCCAGGAGACGTAATTCATGATGCGCCGGAACACGAGAAGCATCGCGCGGCATGCAGGCGGCATGGGCGTTGCCCTGCTGGTCGCCTTGGCGGCCGCCCGAGGATATGCGGCGGACGCCGTGACCCTGAAACCGGAAGCATACGTCAAAGGCCCGACGGTGCTGCTGGGCGACGTGGCCGAAGTCACCGGCGAAAACGCCGAAGCCCTCGCCTCGATCACCGTGGGAACGGCCGCCGTTCCCGGCGGAATCAAGCGCCTCGACGCTGCGCTGCTCGCCGCGCGCATCAAAAACGCCGGATTCAGCGACAACGACGTTCACATCACCGGCCCGCCCAGCGTGGTCGCCAAAACCCTGCGGGTCGAACTCACCAAAGAAATGATCGCCGAAGACCTGCGGCGTTTCATCCAAACAAAGGTTCCCTGGGAACCGGACGACACCCTCATCGACGTCATTCCGCCGTCGCAGGACATCGCGGCGCCCGACGGCGAACTGAGCATAAACTGGATGCCTGCCGCGCAATACCGGTTCCTGGGGCCGGGCGTGTTTCGGGGCGATATCAAGGTGGACGGAACGCTCTGCCGCACGATCTCCTGCGACGGACATCCCCCGCGGCAAGGTCATCGCAGCGTCAGACGTCGCGCTCGAGAAGCGTCCGCTTGCCCCCAACGCCGTCGATTCCGCGCAAAGCCTGGACGAAGTCGTCGGATTCGCGGCCAAATCCACGCTGCTGCCCGGTCAAGTCATCAGCACACGACATTTGCTGCCCAAGCAGGTCATCAAGCGCAACCAGACGGTGATCGTCGAGGCCCAATCGGGCGGCCTGGTCGTGCGGGCCCGGGCGCGCGCCATGACCGACGGCCGCGAAGGCGATATCGTCTCATGCCAAAACATGGAATCCAAAGAAGAATTCACGGGAATTGCACGAGCCGACGGCGTCGTGGCGGTCCCATAAGGAGAAACGACTATGCGCACGATCATAGGGTGTTGGGCGCTCGCCGCATGGTTCACGACGGGAGTGGCCTGCGCGGATTCGCTTTTCAACAAAAGAGCCTCCGACCAAGGCACGCTCATCTCCAACAAAAAGCCCGATTTCAAGATCGGCGACATCATCACGGTGCAGGTAGTCGAAAACATCGACGCCTCCACCGAAGCAGACACCCACACGAAAAAAGACGGCAAGGTGGGAACCCAGGCCCCAGTGGCCGCCAATCCCTTCCTCATCTCGGAAGGCGTGGGCGGACTCAACATCATCTCGTCGAAACAGCTGCCGAATTGGGACATCAAAACCGGCAACGAACACAAAGCCACCGGATCCGAAACCCGCGCCAACAAACTGATCACCACCGTAAGCTGCCTGGTCGAGGAAGTGATGGACAGCGGCAACCTGCGCATCGCCGGAGCCAAACGCGTGACCGTGAACCGCGAAGATTCGAAACTGCTCGTGCGCGGAACCATTCGCGCGCGCGACGTGCGCCCGGGCAACACCATATTGTCAAGCCAAATCGCCAACGCCGAAATCGAACTCAAGGGACAGGGGTCGCTGTGGAACAACCAGCGCCGCGGCATCATCACGCGAATTCTCGATTGGTTCTCGCCTTTCTAAACGGCGCGGGCAATATGCCAAGGGGGTATTCATGATTTCTATGCGATGGCGGACATGGATGGCCGTGGCGGCGCTGGCAATCCTGGGCGCGCAGACGGCACAGGCCATGCGCCTCAAAGACCTGTGCGACATCCAGGGAGCCCGCGGCAATGCCCTCACCGGCATCGGCTTGGTCATCGGTCTCGCCGGCACCGGCGACAAGACCCCCGCGGCCATCAACGCGCAACAGCGCATGTTGGACCGCCTCAACATCGACATCGCCAGCACCAAGGAACTGAAATCCGACAACGTCGCCGTCGTCATCGTCACAGCCACCTTTCCCGCATTCGCCAAAGAAGGAACGCGCATCGACGTGCAAGTCAGCTCGATCTACGACTGCAAAAGCCTGGAAGGCGGAACCCTCCTCGAAACCCTGATGTGCGGCATCGACAACGAAACGTACGCCGTCGCGCAAGGACCAATCAGCATCGGCGGATTCAACGCCAGCGGCGGCGGAGGAGCCGCGTCCGTGCGAAAAAACCACGTAACCGCGGGCCGTGTCCCGATGGGAGCCTATATTGAACGCGAAATCCCTTCGACGATCACCGACGGCCAGCGGATATCGCTCCTGCTCAAACAACCCGATTTCACCACCGCCAACAACATCCAGGAAGCATTGAACCAAACCTTTGGAGCGACCGCCGCCACG
>JAKJDA010000129.1:0-5321 GCA_022706165.1 Candidatus Hydrogenedentota bacterium
TGCAGGTGGGCCTCGATGCCGTATGCCCCATTATCGACAACGGCGGCGCCTTTATCGGATCGCCGTTGAATCTGTTATCCGCCGCGTTCCTTGAACGCATGCGCGAGGCGGACATTATCCTGGGAAAAGGCCAAGGAAATTACGAGACGCTCGACGATTTCCCGGGGAATGTGTTTCTTATCCTCCGTGCGAAATGTGAGGTCATCGCCGCGCACATGGGCGTGCGGTTTGGGCAGGTCGCACTCATCTCGACGCGGGCGCGCGGATAGCGTCACGCGTTGCCCAAGAGGTCCTTGTACTGGAGGCGGTGCAGCGCATAGTACAGACCGCGCCGGTCGATCAATTCCTGATGCGCGCCCATTTCGCGGATTTCACCATGGTGCATGACGATGATGCGATGCGCATGCTGAATGGTCGACAGCCGATGCGCAATGGCAATCGACGTGCATTCCTCCATCAATTTGCCAATCGCGTCTTGAATAAGCTGCTCCGTTGCCGTATCGACGCTGGATGTGGCCTCGTCCAGCACCAACACGCGCGGCCTATGCGCCAGCGCGCGCCCGAAGGCGATCAGTTGCCGCTGGCCCGTGGAAAGCCGACAGCCCCGCTCGCCAACGTCGTGGCGATAGCCGTCCGGAAGCGCCTCTATAAACGACGCGGCGTTGACGTATTCGGCGCAACGACGCACGTCGGCATCTGATATCGACGCCTTGCCCAAACGGATATTGTCCTCGACCGTTCCAGAGAACAGAAACACGTCCTGCAAGACCATGCCAATGTTCCCGCGCAGGGAATCCTGCCGATAACGCCGCACATCGCAGCCATTCACGAGAATTTGTCCGCGCTGCGCGTCATGGAAACGCGCGAGAAGACTGATTATCGTCGACTTGCCGGCGCCGGTATGGCCAACAATGGCGACGCGCTCGCCGGCCGCAATGGAGAAGCTGACGTCTTTCAGGACCCATCGATCGTCGTCGTATGCGAACCATACGTTGCGGAATTCCACGACCGGAGGCGGCGTCTCGCACGCGATCGCTTCGCGCTCGACATCTTCCCAGACGACAGCGTCCGGCGCGTCCTGGATTTCCTCGGGGGTGTCAAGCAACTGAAAAATCCGCTCGGCGGACGCCATCGCCTCTTGGACCATGCTGTACTTGTCGGTCAATCCCCGCACGGGGCTGAACAAACGCTCCGCCCACTGGATGTAGGCGACAAATGCGCCCACCGACGCGCCCAAGGTCGCGGCGTCGCCAATCATTTCGTGGCCGACATAGAGAATGATAAGCGCGATGGACAACTGCGCGAGGAAATCAACGGCGGGGAAATACAATGCGAAGTAGCGAACCTGGCGCAGCCATTCATCGCGATGATCCGCGTTACGCCGGCGATATTCCTCGAAATTCCGCGGCTCGCGCCGGAACGCCTGAACGACCCGGATTCCGGAAACATTTTCCTGAAGATAGGAGGTCAGACGGGCGATCTTGCGGCTGATCTCGAGAAAAGAGGCGCGGGCGTATTTCCGGAACACGGCGCTTACGGCAAACATCAGGGGGGCTGTGCTGAGCGTGATGGCGGCGAGTTTCCAATTTACCGAGAGCATGAATCCGATCACAACGAAAATCGTGAAGAGATCGCTGACGACTTGCACAAGCCCCGTGACGATAGTCTGCTGAATCTTTTCCACGTCGGTGGTGACGCGCGTCATGAGACGGCCCACGGGATTGCGGTCCAGAAAGCGCAAGCCCATGCGCTGAAGATGGGCGAACACCTCCATGCGCATTTCCAGCATGGCCTTCTGGCCGGCGTACGCGACGATCAGCGTCTGGAAGTAGCGAGCGACCACCTCGAACAACATGAGCGCGCCAATGGCAAGCGCGATCTCCCCGAGACGCAGACGATCATGCTGACGCAGCGCCTCGATGCGATCCTCGATCGAGGCCGGGCGCTCGGATGAACTCTCGACGGATTTCTCCAACGCCAGTCGATCGGCATTCCCCACGTAACGGTCAATCGCGCGCATGGTGAGGTATGGATTTACATTGCTGAGCAGGGCCGCCAAAAGCAGCAAGAGGCTGGCAAGCGCCAAGGCGGCGCGATACGGACGCACCGATCGCAAAAGACGCGCCATGATGCGTCCGTCATACGCGCGGACGTGGACCTCGTCGTCGGCGTGATAGCCTTCTTGACTCATGGACGTCTCTCCAACTCCTCCTCCAGGAGTTGGCGGCGATACATCCGTGCATACAGGCCGCCGCGTTCGAGAAGTTCCTTGTGCGACCCGGATTCCGCGATCGCGCCCTTGTCCAGCACAATGATTGCGTCGGCGTGACGGATCGTCGAGACGCGATGCGAGATGATAATGCTGGTGCGGCGCGTCATGAACGCTCCCAGCCGTTGCAGCATTTCCTCCTCGGTGTGTGCATCAACGCTGGAAAAGGCATCGTCCAACGCCAGTATCCGCGGATCAAGCAGGACGGCTCGCGCCACGGCCAAGCGCTGCTTCTGGCCTCCCGAGAGATTCACGCCGCGCTCGCCCAGAAGGGTGTCGAGTCCTTGCGGCAACGCATCAACGGTTTCTTGAAAACGCGCCACGTCGCACGCATGACGGATGGCTTCCTCGGGCGCGTCGGGACGCCCCAAACAGAGGTTGGCGCGAATCGTGTCAGAAAAGAAGAAAGCGTCTTGTGGCACATATCCGATAGCCTTGCGCAGCACGTTCACGGGGATATCGCGCGCGTCGATGCCGTCCACGAGCACGCGTCCCAGGGTCGGATCGCATTCGCGCGCGATCAACGACGCGATGGTCGATTTCCCGGAACCCGTTGCGCCGGTGATGGCGACGGTCTCCCCTTCGCGTACGGCAAAACGCAATGCATGCAGGACAGGCGCGTCGCTGTACGCGAAGGAAACGCCGTCAAAAACAATCGATCCGCGCACCGCAACGATGTCCGTGCGCGTCCGGTCGGTATCGCGAATGGACGGCGTCTCGATCAGCACTTCCGCAATGCGGTCCATGCTCACGGCGGCGCGCTGATACAACGTCACGACCCATCCCAACTCCGCGAGCGGCCACGCCAGCAAGATCAAATAGATCATGAACCCGGTGAGATCGCCGAGCGTTAGCGATCCGCCAATGACGCGGCTGCCGCCTTGCCACAGAACGAACAGGCCGGCAAGGCCAACCACGATCCCGATTAGCGGCCACATGAGCGACGTGGCGATGCTGAGTTTGATCCCCTCGCGCATGTACCTGCGGGACTCGACGCGAAACGCATCCACTTCGCGATCCGCGATGGCGAATGCCTTGACGACGCGCGCCCCCGACAGATTCTCCTGTGCGCGCGCGGTCATTTCGCCGTACTGATCCTGCACGCGACGCGACTGGACATGCGTGTAGCGGACGAGCGCGTACACGAGCGCCGAAACGAACGGAAGCGGAAGAAGCGCCATCCCGGTCAATACAGGGCTAATGTAGATCATCAGACCCAGCGTGAACGGCAAGCGCATCATGTCAATGCTGAGCATGACCCCCGGCCCGATCAGCATGCGGACGTATCCCACGTCGTTGGTCGCGCGGGCCATGATATCGCCGGTTTTCATGCGATTGAAAAAATCGCGCGACAAACGCTGCACATGCCGGAAATAGTCGTTGCGCAGATCGTACTCGAACTCGCGCGAGGCCCCGATCAGGATGCGCCGCTGAAAAAAACGCGCGATCCCCGATCCAGCGGCGAGCGCGAGCAATGCGCCAAAATAACCAAACAGCAAAACCATGGTCATCGCGCCATCGCCAAGACGATCGATCAGAGACCGGATCACCATCGGACTGCTCAATTCCGTTCCCACAAAAACCGCCGAAAGGGCGGCCCCGGAAAGATAGGCGGGCCAGTACGGAAGATTGTATTGGACAAGCGCGCGGAAGGGCCTTCCGGGCCGAACGGCGGGAGCGTCCTCGAACACCGTTACGCCTCCTGGATTGGCTGGATGGCGTCGATGGACCGAATGAGTTCGAGCAGGTCCTCGGGGTGGAAGGGCTTCAAAAGAAAACCGTCGGGCTGGGCTTCCGGACTTCGGGCATGCTTGGAATCCATCGGTTTCGCCGTCACCATGTACACCTTAATGCCCCTCAACGTAGGATCGCTCTTGAGAAGACGGCACGCTTCCCAGCCATCCATGCCCGGCATGGCCACATCGAGTAGAACCACCGAAAAGTCCCGGCGCGCCGCCATGCGAAGGCCTTCCTCGCCCGAAGTCGCCTCGTCGACGGTGTAGCCTTCCGCCTCCAGGCACCGGCGAATGAAAAGCAGGATTTCGGGATCGTCCTCCACGCACAAAATGCCGTTGCCGAGCTCTCCGTTCGTGAAAAGATCCTTGCTCAACGCGTAGTGAATGCCGCTCAAAAGGCTGCTCTTGCGGAAGCTGCGCTTGATGCGCGCCGCGACGGATGCCCGGTACTGTTCGTAAAGACGATCGTCGTTGGTCGCGATAATCACAGGAATGCCGGGGCGCGGCATCTGCGCAAGCAACTCGTCCAGCGCCGCGGTCTCCTCGCCAAACGAACCCATATCCACCAGAAGGCAGTCAGGACGGTGCTTGCCGAGAAGCGAAACGGCATGCGCCGCGCTCACTGCGTGGATGACATCCATTCCCTCGGGAACGAGCAGGGCGCGTATCTGATTGCTCAACGCCCGGTCCTGAGTCAGCAACTCAATCAACAAATGCGTTTCCGCCGGAAGCGCGGCGTCCGGATGGGCGGCTCCGGAGCCTTCGCGGCGCGGGACCATGCGCGCGAGAGTGAAGCGAAACGTGCTGCCCTTGCCGACCTCGCTGGAAACCGTCACGCGGCTGCCGTGCAACCGAACAATATCCTGCGTGATCGACAGGCCGATGCCGGTGCCGCCGTATTTGCGCGTGGAACTGCTGTCGTATTGATAAAACCGCGTGAATATCTTATCCAAGGCTTCCGGCGGAATGCCTATCCCCGTGTCAATAACGGCGCATTCAACGGAGTCCTCGGTAGGGTGGATGCGAATCGTCACCGCGCCCCCGTTGTGGTTGAACTTCACGGCATTGCTGAGAAGATTGTTGAAGACCTGTCCCAGCTTGCCCTTGTCGCCTTCCACCATCACAGGCTTGTCGGGCGCTTCGAGGATCAAGGCTATTTCGCGGCTATCCGCGACAGGCTGCATGATCTGAATGCTGGATCGCGCGCAGTCAACGATATCGAACGCGTCGAAGACCAACGTCTCGGCGCCCCGGTGCAAGCGGGAAAAATCGAGCAGGTTCTCGATAAGCGTGACGAGCTTTTCGACGTTCCGCAG
>JAKJDA010000129.1:5331-7854 GCA_022706165.1 Candidatus Hydrogenedentota bacterium
ATTCCTGCTGCGTCTCGTTGATCGGACCCACCTTCCCGTTCAGGATCATGTCCGTATATCCCATGATCGACACCAGCGGCGTGCGCAATTCATGGGAGACATTGGACAAAAGATTGGTTTTCATTTCATCCAACGTTTTCAACTCTTCGTTGGCCTCATGCAGCTTTTCGCGGGCGCGGGTCACCTCGTCCAACGACTTCTGAAGGTTGTCCAACAGATGCGCATTGCGGATGGCGACCGCCACGTGCGGAGCCATCTGTTCCAGCACTTCAACGTCGTGATGCGTGAAACCGTTCGGATGCGCCAATCCCAAATTCAGCGTGCCGATGATGCGCCCCGTTGCATACAGCGGCGCCGACACGCAACTGCGCGTGCCGGGGGGGAACTCGCCCGCAAAAGGAGTGGAAAGCGCGCTCAAATCGTCGACGACAAGACACTGCCGCTGCTTGGCCACCCATGCGGCGCACGACGTCTCATCGTCGATCGCGCGGGAGACGCCGGCCCCGTGCTCGCGCTCGGGCCACAATTGCCGCGTGACGAACGCGTCATGATCTTCGTCGAGCAGGGCAAGCGAGGCATAATCGAAATCGACCAGTTTTTTGACTTCCACCACGAGACTCTCATACAACCGCCCCGCTTCGAGACTGGAATTGATGACATTGGCGATCTGATTGATCGCGCTAAGCCGTTCCGCGCGATCGCGGGCTTCGCGTTCGAGCCGGACGTTCTTGGTCACATCGCGAAAAATGCCCTCGATCCCCACGACGTCGCCCATGTCGTCGTGCATCAGATTCGCGGAGAGTTCCACGCATATCGCCCGGCCGTCCTGCCGCTTCATCCAAACGCGCGAACGCTCTACAAACCCTTCCTTCCTCAGTTCCGAAAGGATTGGCTGCATCTCGTCGGCCTCGAGAAACATGTTGCCCAGCGCTTGACCAAGAACGGATTCCGGCTGACCGCATCCGAGTATTTCGACGCCGGCGGGGTTGATGAATCCGATGAGGCCCTGCGGATCAGTCTGGAAGATGCCGTCGCGCATCGAGGTGACCAAGCTGCGGTATTTCCCCTCCGATTCCCCCAACTGCCGGATGTTGCGTTTGAGCGCCAAAGCCATTTTGTTGAAACTATGGGCAAGCTCTTCGATTTCGTCGCCCGTTCCGATCTTCAATTTCAATTCCAGATCGCCCTGGCCGATGATCTGCGCCCCCTCGTTGAGCAGCAAGACAGGGCGCACGATGTTATTGTGAACGTTTCGGTAGGCGTTGAGACACAGAAACGCTATGAACACGACGCAGACGGCAATCGCGATCAGCGCTCCAAGATTGACATTGCGAAAGACAGACCATGACGTCCTATACGCAACGATATACCCCTTCTCATCCTGGAACATGCGGTGATACGCCAGGAATATGGATTGGGGGCCCTCGGCCATCGGATAACGAGACAAACGCATGGATCCCGATGCCGGCGCCCCCGGATTCCAGAGTTTTTGCGCCAAGACTTCATCGGGCTTTTCGATCCGCATTCGCGGCGCCTCGGCCACCGAGGCGAAATCGAACGCAACGGCCTGAATTTCGGCGCCGCTTTCGAACAAAATCTGATAGTGAATGTCCCGCTGAACCTCGCGGCTGCTCCCGGGGCCATCGCCCAGGGCATAGCGCAAGAGAGTGTCAAGGTCGAACACCTCGGCCATATACCCCACGGGCCTATCGCGCCCTGGCGCCGTAACGGGGGCCAGCAAACACGCCACATAGGTTTGGGCGCCGGCATGATAGAACAAATCCACGAACGTCGGCTGATCGGGAAGGTCATTCCAGGAAAGCGATGTTTCGCGGGAAAACCCGATGTCGTTGGTCGAATACAGACGCCGGCCTGTCGGGTCGTAGATGGCCCACTCGGAAAATTGGCTGTCGTCGTTGGCATCGGCGCGAAGCAATCGGTTCTCGACAGCCCTCTGGGTCTCCGCGTCATATGCCAAGGGGAGCGCCCCGGACGTATCCGGGGTAAGCGAGGAAACAATGACGGGAGCCGACGCCACCTCTTTGATGATGCGGATGTAAAAACCCGCGGCGAGTTGCACCGCTTCCGCCTTGCCTTGGGCGGCGATTCGCAGCGTTTGCTCAGCGGAATTGCCCTGCCCCTGATGAGCCGCGATATAACCGACCACCAAGGCGAGCGTGAGAGGCAACGTGCCCACCAAGAAGATGGAACGGAGAATTTTCCATTCAATGCCTCGGCGGGCCTCTTTTTTTTGCATACGCATGAATTCCGGGTTTCTTGCGCCGGGAACCCGGACATGCCCTGTCCTCACTTCCGGCGGCGCGGCGTTCCTGGGATCGGCGAATCACGAAACCGGTCGCCGGGAAAGACAAAAACGGCGACGTTTTCCCTCTTCCATCGGGCGACAGCGCTCACGACGATCGGATGTCTGTCAGGATGTTATGCGAACATGCCGCCTGGACATGAAAACCCGACCCCGCCGCCTGGCATGCGCGCATGGAAAACGCCATTTTCTGGCGCTGA
>JAKJDA010000012.1 GCA_022706165.1 Candidatus Hydrogenedentota bacterium
TGCGGGGGTATCCCTCGGCGAAATCGGGTTCGTCCTCCTGGGCGCGAACGGGAATCCTGCATGGGATGCGGTCTACGCCAACGTGATGGCGGAACTTGCGAAATCATTACCCGAAAAGACGGTCTGCGGCGTGTACAAACACCGTTGCGGCGAGTTCCACACGGCCCCGGCCTTGGGCCTTGCGTTGGCAGTCGATATCGTCCAGACTGGGACCGTGCCTGAAACCATCGCGTGCGTTGCCCCGCCCCGGCCTGATCGACCCATCGCAACGGTTCTGCTGTATCACGTGACCGCTTCCGGATACCATAGCGTATGCGTCGTCGCATCATAACCCCATTCATGGCCGTAACGGTCATCGCCATCGCCGCAACGGCGGTTTCCCTCGCGTATTCACGCGCGTGGGGGTATTGGATAGCCTCCGGGTTTCTCATCGCGACCGGCCTGGGCGTGGCGTTCATCCGCATGCGCTACTTTTGCGACGCGACATGCCGAGGTCCGGCGGATCGGAAATGCGTCGCGTTGACCTTCGACGACGGCCCCGACCCGAATGTAACGCCCCACGTGCTTGACACGCTTCGGGCGGAGGGGATTCACGCGACGTTCTTCTGTATCGGCGAACGCGTTCGCGCCTGCCCGGACCTGGCGCGACGGATAGTCCAGGAGGGCCACCTCATCGGAAACCATACCGACCGACATGCGTGGTGGACCAACTTTCTGTTCGGGGGCGGCTTATGTCAGGCAATCGCCCGTGCGCAAGAAACCATCCGCGACGCAACGGGCCAGACGCCGCGTTATTTCCGCCCCCCCATGGGCCTGACGAACCCGCACCTCAATGCGCCGTTGCGCAAGAACGGCCTCGTCTTAATCGGGTGGGACGTCCGCACCTTCGACCGCCGGACACGTCAACCGGAAGCGACCATCCGGCGAGCTTGCGCCAAGATACGCAACGGGAGCATCCTCTTGCTCCACGACGGCGACGTTGTCCCCAAAACAGCCGTCCATATTGTGAAAGGCATCATCGACGAACTGCGCGTGCGTGGATTCGACATTGTCCGGCTGGACGCGTTGATCGATTCGCCCGCGACAAACAGAGACTTCACATGAACGCAATGCCTGCATACACCCGCTCCATGATTGTGCACGCCGCCTTGCTCGCCTGCGCGTGGGCCGGCACATCCTGGGCGGATACCGGCGCTGCGACTTCCTCGACAGGGCAGGATGTCTCTTCGCCGTCCGCGTTGGAACGTATCCGGCAGGAATTCAGCGCGATTGAGACGGTCGAGGCGGATTTCGTGCAGACTCGGCGCACGTCATTGCTCCAGAACGACATACAAGCCCAAGGGAAACTCTATTTTCGTGCGCCGGACAGCCTGCGCCTCGAAATCGCCGCGCCTATTCATTCCGTGACCATCGTGCGCGGGAGAATGATCGCGCGATTCGAGAGGGAAAACGGCCTCTGGAAAAAACAGGTGACCGGGCGAATGGATTCGGCCAAGACCATCGCGCGCCAAATGACGGCATGGCTGCAGGGGCGTTTTTTCGGCGAGGACGACGATCGTTACGAAATCACAACCATGGACCAGAAGACGCCGTTGATTTCGCTTATCCCGCGCAATAAACATTTGCGCGAACGTCTTGCAGGGATCGACCTGCAATTTGCGACCCCCCCCCTCCGCCTCGAATGCCTGACCCTCCGCGAAACTCACGGAGACGAAACGGTCTTGCGCTTCTCGAACGAGGTTCGAAATGCGCCGCTTTCGGACGACCTATTCGACCTCTCCGGGAAGTCTTTTCCCAGAACAGATGCCGATCAGGAATGAACGATCGCTTTAGTCGAGGTAGCCGATCGCCTTGAGCTGGCCGCGCTCCTCGCAAGAAAGATCGCCTTTGAGCGGCGTAGGGGACACGCGAGGCATGCGGTTCTCCCAATCGGTTAGAAACGCCTTCAGACGCGCAACCACGTCGGGCTGCGCATCCAATTCACTCGTTCGCTTGCCGTCCTCTGCAATCCCGAAACGTTGAAGCTCTTGGGGGGGCATCCCGTTGCGTCGATCGCGATTTTCAATGTATTTCCACTCCGGAACGTAGACGGCCACCTTGTCGTATGCGCGGTACTGGGTCTCCGCCACGAAAGCCTCGGGCAACCCACAATCGCTTTCCTCCCCTTCCAGCAACGGCCTGAGCGAACGCCCATCCAACCCCGCAGGAACCGGCAACCCCAGATAATCCAACACGGTCGGCATAAGGTCCAGCAAACGCACGGGACGATCGACGCTTCGAGGAGCCAACACCCCATTGGAACGATAAAAAATGAGGGGAACCATGAGATGCGACTCGTACAAATACCTTCCATGTGCGGTCGACAGCGGAACGTGGGGATGACTCTTAAGACCTTGCCCGTGGTCGCTTGTAATGACGAACAACGTGTCTTCCCACCCTGGCAAGGCGATCACCCGCTGAACAAAGACGCCGATATCCGCAGATACCTGCCGAACCGCCGCCAGGTACCCTCGATTGACGCGGCCTTTGAACCGCGCCGCGTATTCGGGCCGTGTCAGCGATTTGGAGCCGCGCCATGCCTCGTGCACTTCCATGACATGGGTCAGAACAAAGCAGGGACGCCCCGGATACGCTTGAACGTCGGCGATCACCTTATCAAAAAGGTTCGACGCGAACGGCAATTGTTCCCTGCGCCAGTCGCCGACCGTCTTGCCGTCAACGGTTTGGACGCCCATCCACGGCAACACAACGTTGCTGTCGGCATATCGGTCAAATCCCTGGCCCATGTTGAAGACGGAGTTGGTGATTGGGTTCGCCGTGGCGCCAACAGTGGCATATCCGCTGGCTCGAAGCAATTCGGCCAATGTGTCAAAGCGATCATCCAGTATTTCATTCCGCTCTTCGTACAACCCCAGCGACCGCGGCTGGCGGGCGGTCAACATGGCCCCCATGGAGGGCCGGGTCCAACTGCACGACGCCAGCGCGCGGGAAAAACGCACGCCTTGAGCCGCCAACGCATCCAGTTCGGGCGAAGTGTTCTCCGTGAAGCCGTAACAACCGAGCCGGTCCGCGCGCAAGGCGTCCACAACGACAAGCACAACGTGGGGCCGCGTCCCTGGTTCCGCGGCGAGAGCGTTTGCGGCCATTCCCGCCAACCACAGGCATGCCGCCCCGCCCCTCCACAAGCCCCGGACTCTTTCCGCCACAATTCTTCCCATGCTTCTCCCTGAACGTCCCACCCTTCTATCCAAGATATCCCAAGGCATGGGAAAACTCTCTGGCGGAGCCTGTCACCTGTGCGGTCAATTCAGGCAAATTTTCCTCTTTGAGCCGCGTGTTGGGGCCTGATATTCCGATGGCAGCGGCCACCACGCCCGACGCATCGCGGACGGGAGCGGCGATGCATCGAATGCCCTCTTCGCGTTCGTCCCAATCCAGCGCGCAGCCCGCCTGACGGACCTGCTCCAGATGGCGGCGAAGCTCCGCCACCGAACAAAGGGTGTACGGGGTGCACCGAACCAGCTCCATGCGGGCCAGCATGTTTTCCAACTGATCCTGCTGCTGAAAAGCAAGAAGACATTTCCCAGCGGCAGTGCAATGCAGCGGATGTCGCTCTCCCAAGCGGCAGTCCACAAAATTGCGGTGCGGCGACGGAAACGCTTCGACCGTCACGGCCTCCATTCCATCCAGCACCGCAACATAGGCGCTTTCGCGGGTCGCATCGCGCAGACTGGGTAGAAAACGGGCCGCCTCCATGCGCACGTTTTTTCCCGTAAGCCCATGTGCCGCCACAGCCAGCAATTTGCCCGTCAAGCGATAGCGCTCGCTGCGGGTCTCCTGGGCGACATAGCCGATCCGGCACAATGTCCGCAGGGCGCGGTGGACGGTGCTGGGAGGAAGCTGCGTTTCCTCCGCCAACTGGAGAACCCCTTTGCCGGCCGCATCGTCGCTGATGGCCTCAATAAGAGAGAAGGCTCTCTGAACGGAGTTGACAATGTTTTCTGTCATCATAATTCCGCCTAGCAGCAGATTGTTTCGCTATGCGACTTTATCGCACGAGGGCCATTTTTGTCAACAACAATAAGGGACGAAAAAGCACGTTTTCTGGTAATAAATATAACAAAAATATAAAATATAAATATATAGCATAGTGCTTTTTTCTGCAAAATTAGGCAATAGATTTCATTTTTGGAATACAATTTCGTTATACAGAACACCATATATGGAGGTTTTCTTGCAAAAAAAGACTCGATGCAACAAATTATAGACGTCTATGCTTTATCGAGATTTCAACAATGCCTAATCATTATCTGAACGAAATATTCTCGCATCGGAACCCCAACACCCTGCAACGAGAAATGCCGGCCCCTACTTGCAACGAGCAGAACGGGCAATTCAACTATTCCACAATCGTTACATCGAGTCGATGCGGCTCCTCTATCATCGCTCGATGAAAACAGTAAACGTGGCCATCCTCGGCGCCTACCAGAAGATCAAGATGGCCGTCCCTGTCCCAGTCGATTGCCTGAGGAGCCGTATTGTGCCCTTCAAGAATCGGCCCCAGAAGCGCGCCCCGATTTTTAAAGATGAAGTCGCCTATATTTTCGTACCAAACTACGCTTCCCGCTTCCTTGTCTGGATTCAATCCCGAATCGCGGATAAGATCAAGGTCGCCATCTCCGTCCCAGTCGATCAACTGCGGGTTGGCGCGTCCGCTTTTTCCCAAAAGACGATCGTTGAGGGAAAGAGGCGATCCATCTTCCATCCGAAACGGCCGTATCCCTGGAGCGAACTGATTTCCCTGGGGCTTGAATGCGGCAAGAAATCCTTCGTGGTCTATGGACAGCAGATCGCACATTCCGTCCTTGTCATAATCCACCAGGAGGGGGCGAGACCTCCATTGCACGATCAGTTCCGTAGGGGCGGGCTTCCACCAATTCCAGGCGGGACAAAGCGGATCATCGGTCCATGCTACGGATACGGGGGCCATGGAATATACGCGTCCGGGCGCCTCGAAGGCGATCAGCGTGACTCTCCCAAAACAATTGCTGAAAACGAGATCTGGCTTCCCATCGCCGTTGACGTCTCCCGTAGAAGGAGATGTGTAGCCCCATTTTCGCTCGTTGGGGCCTTGGGGGCTTCCGTTATACCCAGCCTGAATGCGCAGCGGCGCCCCATCGACCTCCAAACGCTGGCCCGCCTCGAAGGAATTTCCGGTCCATCGGAACCACGTGAGGCAACCGGCTGTGTCGCCCAGAAACAAATCGCGGGTGGATTCGTCGAGCCAGGGAGCGGCCAGACCGCCCGCCTTCAGCGCGGCGCCCTCTTCGCGCAGGAAGATTTCCTCCTCGAATTGTGGCGCGCCCTGCACAACCCCCTGGTTGAGGAAGACTCCGATGCGGCCGTCCTCTTCGCCCACGACGAGGTCTGGCTTGCCGTCGCGGTTCCAGTCGCAAACGACGGGAATCATCATGCATAAGCCGATGCGCATGGGCCCTTTGGCGGTCATCAGGGGACGCGGCGCGGCAAGTATCGGCGTTCGGCCCACTCCCAAATTCTCGAAATAGAAGAAGTCGTCGCAAGGGCCGCTGCAAATGAGGTCCATATCGCCGTCGCCGTCCCAATCGGCCGCGCAGGGGAAGGGGTCGCCGTTCATCACGATGGGACGGTCTTCCGCCTCCAGCGCGACGGGAGGCGCATAGACGGGGGCTGCATTCGATCCGGTGTTTTTATAAAACCAGACGTAGCCGTTGGCGGTCCCGCCCAGCCACTTTCCGTTGCTATCATACCGAGCGTCGCGCACGACGCCGCGCACGTCCTTGGCGGCGGCGAGGATATCGACCGCGCCGTCGCCGTCCCAGTCCACGGGCCGAACCGTGAAATTGCGCGGGGCGTCCGCCGGCACGGTGAACGGCAACGGGGCCGATTGGGCCATGCCGTTTTTCCTCACATCGGCGCACCAGACGGTCCGGCCAATGATGTCCAATTTGCCATCGCCGTCCAAGTCTCCGAGCGAAGGCCCTTCAATGCCGTCGCCGATCCGGGCTGTCTGACAGAACACGCCGTCCGGTCCTTGGAGGTATACGTATACGCCGCCCTGACATCGATCGGTGCAACTGTACAGGAGGTCCCAATCGCCGTCGCCGTCCCAGTCCAGCGGCATTCCCGCTCCCCAAAGCCCCACGCCGAGATCCGCCACGACGTCCGCGCGTCCGTAATCCAACATGTCGCCGCCGCCGGCGAAAACAACCGGAATGGGCGCTGGTTCGGGATTTGCCTCGATGCGGTAGCGGTGCGCGGCGGTGGCGTCGTCGGTCCTGGTGAAAAATACGTATCTTTTACCGCGCCGTTGCTGCGTTTTGCTGGGCGCTTCCTTGCCGGAGTCCGCATCGAACACGCGCGCGGTTCGCACGGACTCGTCCACTACACATCGTGCGGGCGCGTCATTCCAAGCTTTTGAATAGGCTGGCGCCTCCACCATCATTCCCGCTGCAAAGAGCGCCACGAGTTCCGCGATCATGGTTTCTCCTCCCGCTCGTTGTGGGTCGCAAAGACGGTAGTGTCGCACAAGTGGATGGCGTTGTTCGACCCTCTTGCCTGGAGCGCGAAACGCGGCGATAATGCCCCTGATATGAAGGAGCAACATCGCGAAACAGATAGTGCACGCGTATCCTGGGGCGCGCTATGGCGCGAGGGGATGTGCTGCGCCGCGCGCAACCTGGCATCGCGCCCCGGTTCGAAACCGTTTCGCGATGCCTTGCGGCTGGCGTTGTGTCCCGTCGACTTCTGGCGTTATTTCGAGTTTGGGGCGGCGCTGAGCGTTTACAGAGGCGAGAGCCCTGTGCTCGATGTCGGCAGCCCGAAATTGCTGGCGCGCGTGTGGGCCCAGCATTTCGGCGCCGAAGTATGGGCAACGGACATCGTTCCGGGCGTGCTGGAAGAATGCGGCGCGTATGGGCGCGGCCTGCGACGCGGCGCGATCTTGGGGCGCGTCGTTGACGCCGCCGCGATGGATTTCGCGGACGAATCATTTCCGTTCGTCTGTTCGATCAGCGTCGTGGAACATATCGCCGGGGAGGGCGATAGCCGGGCGCTGCAAGAAATCGCACGCGTGTTGCGGCCGGGAGGTCGGGCTGTCGTCACCGTTCCGTACGTGCCGCGATATGCAGAATCGTGGCGCGATCGCGACCCGTACGGACGCCAAATCCGTGATGCCGCCGGGCGCGTATTCTTTTCGCGCTACTATGATCGGGACGCGATCCAGGAACGACTTGTACTGCCTTCGGGGCTTTCGTTGATTTCGCTGCAGGCATGGCAGGAACGCCGCGATGGCTGGTACAACGCCTATATCCGGAGAACGGCCTGCCCCCTTCATCCCGCGGCGATGATCACCAAGGCGCTTGACCCGCTCTGGGCAAGAACCCAGGTGGAGCCGGTTCCTGACGCCTCTCGGGGCGTTTCGCGGCATGGGCTTGCCGCGCTCGTATTCGCGAAGAATCGATGACGGAACGGTCGCCGCGGTTTGTCTGGCAACAGGCATAGTGGTCGAAGGGTCCGCGCATATGCTCCGGTTCCGCGGCGTTGAGGTTGGACATTCGCGCATTGGCCGTGTACCCTATGGAGACGGCGCACACGCCGTCGGCGGTCTTCTGGGCCGTTTCATACACTATCCGCTTTGAGGGATGACCGTTTCCGGCGCGAAACGTGTTTGTCCTCTCTGAAACCATCGTTGGCAAGAAAGTGCGAGAGAACGCCATGAAGACGTGGGTCCCCAGGCATGTATCCCGGTTGTTGTTGGTTGTCCTGTTGGCGACGCCAGTATACGCCGCCCCATCCGGGGAGGAACCGGAACCACAGCTCGATCCGTTGAGCCGTGCGCCGCTTGATCCCTCCGTTTCCTCGGCATATACGCCGCGCGGGGGCGAAGCGGCGTCCGCATTGCCGAGCAAATACCCGCCCGATGCAACCGCCATGTTGCTCAACTATTGCCGTGAGTCGCTGTTTCGCATCGCAGAGTTCAATGATCGAACGGTGTTGGACGAGGAATACGGCAAGTTGGTCAATAACGTGGATGTAACGCGGATTCAGGATGACGAAATTGCGGAGATTTTCAAGCTTTTCCTGACGGAATTGGACGCTCTCAAGTTGAATGCGGATGAAAAGGAGCGGATTGTGGCCGCGTACAATCGTCAAATACAGTCGAGCGTCCTTCAGTATTTCCGCCCTGGAAAGGGCATTCAGGACCTTAAGAGCGCGGGCATTCCGGTGGGCGGAAACAGCCCCGCCGCGTTGGCGTGCAAGGGAATCTTGATCGTCGCGTCAGGAATCGCCAATTACAAGAGTTCGGTGACCAAGCTTCAACAAGAGGCCGGAGCGCGCATTGCTGCGTTGACCGGCGAGGAACTCAAGCGATTGACGACGTTGCGCACCCAGTTTTTCGATACCGAATACCGGATATACAAGCGGTATGGCCTGTCCGATCGACTGAATCTCAAGGAAGTTCAGCTGGAACAGTATCTGAAGGTGCTGGCGGATGAAGACAGCCATCGGCGCCTTGAACGTCTGGACCGTCTGAAAGACGATTTCGCCGCCTTTCCTCCGTTCTGGTATCAATTGGGCCGCGCCGCCCAGGAAAGCGGCAATCGTTCGCTGGCGCTGGCGCACTATGCGCATTTCGAACAGGTTTACACGCGCGTGTTTCGGGAGGATCCGGATTACGTAATGCTCTGCATGCACCGGGTGTTGCTGTGGGATCCGCAGCGGGATCGAGGGGCGATCGTGCGCGATCTCCAGACGATCGAACGCCACACGAAGTATTATTACAAATGGGAGAGCGTGCTGTTCGCCGCGTTGACGTATTACCAGATCGGCGACCTCGAAAACGCGCGGCGGCTTATTCAAACCAGCATCCATGAGGGATACAACGTTCCCTTTCATGAGGAAATCCGCACGAAAATGGAGAGCGAGGCCGCCCGAGATGCGCTGCGCCACACCGCGCGGGACCTTTTCGCCAAGACGGATGCGGTCGCCGTGGAAGCGTTGCGCCGCGTGGGGCCGGCGCAGCGGATCGAAGTGCTGCGCATGCTTGGCCCCCGCGTGACGGGCATTGCGTTTTCGGTGAAGCCCCGTTCCCATGCGGCGCAGCATGCCTCGTACGCGGTGCCGGTGTACAATCTGTATTCCATCGGCAGGAGCGTTCTGAAAGGCGACGCATACAACGACAACGTGATCGCGCATGTGCCGATGGAATGGTTTCGGGGCGATCAGCCGAAGATCACGTTGAGCTTTCTGGGGCGTTCCTTCAAGCCCGTTGCGCGCTGGCGCAACAAAGAGTTGGATACGATGGAACTGGAATTTTCGCGGGTGTTCGAGCAGGACGATGTCGTCAAGCGCAAGATGTCGCGACAGCTCCGGTTGCGCATCGAGGCTTTGGAGACGACGCTGGATTTCACGTACGACGTCAAACCCGTCACCGCCGAGATGATCACGGTGAGGCCCGAATTGTCGCTCGATACGCCGTTTTTTGATTTGATGACCATCGAATATGCGGGAGACCGTTTCCGTATCGATGGCGGATTGGTCGTGTCGGCGCCGTAGCCACGCGATCCTCGCTGGGGAAAGATACGCCAGCGCTTCCGGGCGCGACGGGCAATCCGGCGGCGGCTCCCAAGCGGCGATATCTCGCCTCAACGGCGAACGGGAATTGCGGGCCGACTTCAAAGAGCGTTTTGCGCGACGGGATCACGCATAGGTTTCGGCGGCTTCCTTGGCGCACTGTGTCCATTCGTGCAGACGATTGGGATGTCCGGCCAAGGTCTCCAACTCCCGCAGCACAATCTGGTAGCGATATCCGTGGAGCCGGCGCGCGCCGTCCATCAGATCGCGTCGGATTCGCTGGACATCGTCGGGGAAGACCACATCACTGGCCTTCTGACGCCACATGATGCAGCACTGTTTCCCCGCTTTTTCGATCACGACGTCCAGATTCGTCCACGCGCTGCACGTGAGGATGCGCAGGTTGGGTATGGTGAGGACGCCGTCGATTTTCTGGGTCAAGTTTTCGCAGCAGCCATACCCAACCGCGCCGAAACGATCGAAGATAGGCTTCTGGTATGCGAGACAATACTCCTCCCACATTTCCGGCGAAACCTGATCGAATTCTTGTGAATTCGCCATGCACCAAAGATTCTTGCAGGTGAGATTTCCATCGGGCGGCGCCGGGCCGAGGGGATCGCTGCACGTCATCGGTCCAGTGTTGTTGGGGGTGATAAGGCCCGTTGCTTCGAGTTGATCCAGGGCGGAAAGCGCGGCGTCTCGCAAATAAGCCATCAGTTGATGACAGAAATCCGGCTCGATTGCCATATCCAGCATCATTTGTTCGAGGCCGCGCAGATCCGCGGCGGCAGTCCCGAGGGTGGCGCTCAGAAGGGGTTCCGCGACTATCCTGACCGGCAGGATGTCGCCCAGCAGGTCCTCGATTCGCGCCTTGTGCGCGCGCGTTCGTTCCGCGCAGTGCGTAAAGCGCGGCAACCGAAGCTTGGCGATGTCCCTTATCTCCTTGAGGGGAGGATCGTAGGCCCAAGCCCCGCCGACTGGGCTGGGCGCATGGCGCCCAATTTCCACGCCCCAAACATTGGGGGGATCGCTTTGAAACGCCGCGGCGACAGGGACGAAATCGTCGACGGGCTGATCATCGTCGATGGCGCGTTTGTGGATGATCTGGAGAAAGTGGCGCTCCAAATAGCGCAGCAGCGGGTCCGTGCATGCCAACATGGTTTCGGGGATGATTTCCTTCCAGCATCCCACCGGCCGGCACCACACGGGGGCACGATCGGGTTTTCGCAAGGCGTTCACGTCGGCCCAGCGTTTCTTGATCGCGGCCATCCTGGGTTCCTGCGCGATGACTGCGACGCGCCGGGCCAGTTCCCGTATACGGTCAACCTCGTGTCTTGGGCAATTCATGATCGCACTCCAATCCACAGCCCCATCTCCCGGTTCGAGCGTCGCGGCGGCGCAGTTCATAGCCGGCGTTTTGCTCAGGCGCCGGGGAAGTATAACGCAGCGTCGCGGTTATGGCAACGTTGCCATGCTGATGCCCGGCGTGCTATGCTGCCAACCGAGACACGCCGCACGGACCGTGAAATAACAACCACATGCCATGGAGACGCACAGATGACGCCTCGGGAACGATATCTGGAAACCCTGCTGTTTGGCGCCCCCGACCGGATCCCTTTTCAGCCCGGCGGACCGCGCGAGAAGACGCTGAAGCGATGGCGTCAGGAGGGACTGCCCGAGAGCGGGGATTGGTTCCTGCACCTGTGCCGCGAAATCGGCGTGCAGCCCGAAGTTCCGAACGCGCCGGTTGCCCATCCGGGCGTGAATTTTCGTATGAACCCCGTATTCGAGGAGAAAGTGATCGAGCACAAGGATGGGCATTATATTGTCCAGGATTGGATGGGAAACATCACGGAGATTTCTGACGAGTACGATTACACCTACATCCGTGACGCGAAAGACTTTGTGACCCGGAAATGGCATGCGTTCCCTGTAGCGACCCGCGCCGATTTCGACGCCATGAAGAAGCGCTACAATCCCGATGACCCGTCCCGGTATCCGGCGGATTTCGCGGATCGGGTCAAGGTCATGCGGGAACGGGATTACGTCGTGCAAATCGGGTTTCCGGGCCCTTTTTGGCAGTTGCGCGAGTGGTGCGGCTTCGAGCCACTGTGCCTGTTGTTCCTGGAGGATCCTGAGTTCGTGCGGGAGATGGTCGATTTCTGGACGATGTTCGTCTCGCGCACCATGGCCCGCGTGTTGGACGCCGGCGTGGTAGACGCCATCTGGATCAGCGAGGACATGGCGTACAAGGAAAAGAGCATGATCAGCCCGCACATGGCCCGGGAATTCCTACTGCCCGCATGGTCCCGGTGGGTTTCGGAAGGACGGCATGCCGGGGTTCGTGTGTTCGACATGGATTCGGACGGGCGGGTCGACGACCTAATCCCGTTGTGGATCGAGGCGGGCATCAATGTCTGCGATCCCATCGAAGTGGCGGCCGGTTGCGACATCAACGCGTACCGCGCCGCGTTTGGGCATGGCATCGCATACCGGCAAGGCGTGGACAAACGTTGCATCGCCAAGGGCGGCAACGATATGGAACAGGAACTCGCGCGCGTCGCGCCGGTCCTCGAGGATGGCGGATACATTCCCGGTTGCGATCACGGCGTTCCTCACGACATTTCCTGGTTGCACTTCGTCCGCTACGCAAAACGCCTTGCGGAAATGACCGGCTGGTTATAGATCCCGTTGCGCAGTTTGCGTTGTGACGCAAACGTCTCCGAACGAACGGTTCCACCCTGGAGGAAATTCGCATGTCATCTTTCATCGTTGCACTTGCCATGATGGGATCGATCGCGCCCCCGCCGGACGCTGTCATCGCCCCGCTCCCCCGTATTTGCCCTCGCGACGGAAGATTCGTGGAAAAGGTCTCGGGCAAGACCTTTCATCCTGCGGGCTTCCACTACATTCGCATCCTGCCCGAGGGGCCTCATTACGTGTTTGCGCCGACGAAGTATGATCCGGACCGGGCCGAAGCAATGCTTTCGGATCTAGAGCGGCACGGCTTCAACGTGGTGCGCGTCTTCCTCGGGGCGCTCGAACTGACCCAAGGAGACGCGTTGTCGGAAGAATTTGTCGACAATCTGGCC
The DNA here is from genome assembly GCA_022706165.1 of Candidatus Hydrogenedentota bacterium. Taxonomy (GTDB): domain Bacteria; phylum Hydrogenedentota; class Hydrogenedentia; order Hydrogenedentales; family SLHB01; genus JAKJDA01. The sequence continues at coordinate 12,708 of JAKJDA010000012.1, forward strand.
GATTTCATCACGCGCGCAACCCGCCACCGGGTGTACGTCTTGCCGGTGGTCGACTGGCTCCCCCCATCCAACCGCTATAAGAGCATCTTGGCCAACGCCCGTCCGGACGTTGGCGGGATGCAGGCAATGTTCATGGATGCCGCCCATACGCAATCGAAGAAGCTCTATCTCACCGACCTCATTGGGATGTTGAAGAAGCGGATCCCTGCCCTCCTCTCGACGGTGTTCGCGTACGAACTCGAGAACGAGGTGAACGCGGATCTGACGTGTCCGCCTTTCTCGCAGGCCAACGGCTCTTTCGCGTATAAAGGCAAGACGTACAACCTCGCGAACGATCGGGCGCTGCAAAAATTGCTCGATGCCGCCATCATCGACAATGCCAATGCTCTCGTAGCGGCGATCCACACGGAAGACCCCGATGCGATGGCGGCCTATAGCGTGTTCACATATGCAGCGGTCGGCCGCAGCGGCCCCGGCAAGATGCGCAGCGACACGTCGCCGGACACGCGCTGTCCAATACGCCCGATCGCGTTGGCGAGATCCGACCTCTCGTATGTCGATCTTCATTTCTACGCACCGTCCCCGGAAGGCTTTCGCCGCGACATGGAGGCGGTGGAATGGAACAAGCTCAAATCCGTCTGCCGGACTAGAGGAAAACCCATTCTGGCGGGCGAGTACGGCGTGCCTTCGCCCTTGGCTTCCACCGGCGAACAAGCCGCCTCGATTGCGGTTTGGCATGCAAACGCCATTCGTGAACAAGGTTTGGAGGGCGGCATTTTTTGGACGTATGACTGCCATGAACAACGAGATGTAATCAACGCCAAACAGTTTGACGGAGCCATATTCGACGCCTTGGCGGCGTTCCATCGCCGCCGTTCATCGCCGTAACGCGCATCATTCGCTTGGCTTCGTGGAAAACAGCGGGTATACTGCCGTCGGAGAAACGCTTCGTGGCGCGCACGGAACGCGTTTCCGGGCGCCGCAGTTCGATGACGCGCGGGGGTGTGCATACTCGCTTGAAAATACTGCATGTCTATAAGGATTTCGATCCGCCCATTCGTGGGGGAATGGAGCGTCATGTCGCGCTCATGTGCCGCTATCAGAGCCAGTGGGCGGAAGTGGAGGCGCTGACGTGCAGCCGCTCCATGTGGACGCGCCGGGCGTTTCGCGATGGCACGCGCGTCACGGAAGTGGGCGAATGGGGCCGTTTCCAGAGCGCGCCCATTGCGCCGTTGTTCCCCTGGCACCTGCGAAAGCTCCAGGCCGACATCATCGTGGCGCACGTGCCCAACCCCACGGCGGAGCTTAGTTATCTGATAGGCCGTCCCCAAGGCCGGCTCATCGTGCGCTATCAGAGCGACGTGGTGCGTCAGGCCGCGGCCATGCGCTTCTATGGCCCGTTTCAAATGACATTTCTGCGCAAAGCTGCTATGATTCTCGTCGCATCCGAACAGTACCTCGCGACCTCGCCCACGCTTCAGGCCGTGCGCAATCGGTGCGTCGTTGTGCCGTTGGGCATTGTCCCCGAGGATTTTCAACGCCCTGATGCGGCGAGTATGTTCTATTTCTGGGGATGCATCGCTACTACAAGGGGTTGGAGTATTTGGTGCGCGCCGCTCCGTCGATCCGGGCGATGATCGTGATGGCCGGCGGCGGACCGCAGCGTCCGTATTGCGAGTCGTTGACGCGCACGCTCGGGGCGAATATCGTGTTCCCGGGCACGCTCTCGCACGAGGAGGCGGTGGACCATTTGCATGGGTGCGCGGTGTTCGTCTTTCCTTCCGTCGCGCGCAGCGAGGCGTATGGAATATCGATGCTCGAAGCGCATGCCTGCGGCAAGCCGGTCGTGGCGACGACGCTGGGAACGGGAGTCGAGTTCGTGAATCTTCACGGGCAAACGGGGCTCAACGTGCCCCCGCGCGATCCGGCGGCGTTGGCCGAGGCCGTGAATGCGCTGTTGGCTGATCCGGAGTTGCGGGCTCGCATGGGGGCATTCGCGCAGCGGCGGGTCGAAACCGAATTGCACGCGGCAACGATTGCGCGCCGCGAGTTTGAATTGTACCAACAAGCCTGACGGCGCGACGCCGCGGGCGTGAAACATGCATGGCAAACTGGTATCTCATATACGCATACGCCTTGGGCTTTTCGTTCCTGGTTTCGGGCGCCATCACGGAAATTGTCCGGCGCCTGGCGCTGCGTTGGGGCCTGCTGGACCATCCCGGCGAACGCAAGGTTCATCGCAATCCAATCCCGTTGATGGGCGGCGTCGCCATTTTCCTGACGTTCTACCTCACCATCGGCTTTCATCTGCTCCAGTTGGGCCCCGTCCGCAAGTTCGGCATCGAAGCGTTCCTGCCCAACCTTCAGTACGGGTTCGAGTGGTACCGCGCGAACGTTCTGTCTTTTTTGGGCGGAAGCGTGATGCTCAAGCTCCTGGGTCTATTCTCCGGAAGCCTGGTCATTTTCGTTCTGGGCGTGATTGACGACATCAAGCCGTTGAGCCCCGAAAAGAAACTGATCGGGCAAATTCTCGCCGCGTCTCTCCTTGTTTCGTTCGGCATCCGGCTTGAGTTGTTCGTCGTGACGCCATGGATTACGGGGCCGGTGACGGTGTTGTGGCTGGTGCTGATGATCAACTCGCTCAATTTTCTCGACAACATGGACGGACTGTGCGGCGGGGTTTCGATCATCGCCGCGTTATCGTTCTTTTTCTGCTTGTTTCCCAATGGCCATACCTTCGTGTGCGTGATATTGATGGTGTTTATCGGAAGCGTCGGCGGGTTTCTCTATCACAACCTCAACCCCGCCCGGATATTCATGGGCGACGCAGGATCGATGTTCTGCGGCCTTTTTTTGGGCACGGTGTCCGTGCTCGGAACCTTCTACCAAGAAGGCACGCCTTCCCGGGTGGCCATCGCAGCCCCTTTGCTGGCGTTGAGCGTTCCGCTGTTCGATACGTGCAGCGTCCTGTACATCCGGTGGCGAAACGGCGAATCGCTCATGAAGGGCGACAAACGCCATTTCTCGCACCGCCTGGTTGATCTTGGAATGACCCATGGACAGGCGGTCGAGTTCATCTATTTGGTCGCGATCATCGCTGGACTTGGCGCGATGTTGCTGCCCATGGTCAGTCCGATGGGGACCATCGTCATTATCGTGCAGACGTTGGGACTCTTTTGCATCATTGCCATGTTGATGCACATCGCCAATCAACGGAGAGAAACCCGTCGTGAGCAAGAAGACGCCCGCCCGGAATAACCGTTCTGACGGCGGCCAACCCGCCGTTCGTCCGGAGACGCCGCACAGCGCCGCGAACTGGCGGCATGCGGCGCTGCGCGAGCCCGCCGCGCTGCTGCTGGCGGCGACGATTGTCATGTGGCCGTTCCTGGATGGCATCACCTTCCCGCATATCAACAGCGCGTTTGTCATGGGGATTGCCGCATGTTTCGCCGTGTGGGCGGCTTGTCAGCTTTTTCGCGGTCCGCATGTCGCTTTGGGGCTTCCGGAGGGCCTGTTCGCCGCTTTGCTGGGCGTCATGCTGGTTACGGGACTCAATACGACGCAGGTGGACGGCACATACCGCGCGCTGCTCAACTGGGGCGGTTTTTTTCTGCTTTTCCTTGTGAGCGCCAACGTAATGCGCAACAAGACGCTTCTCGGCCTTCTCCTGGGCCTATTCGTCGCCGTCAACCTTGCCGAGGCTCTCTGGAGCCTGGTGCATCTCGAGTACATCCTTCCCATGACGCGCGCGGCGGTGCTCAAGGATCCCGCGCTGCTGCGGACGTATTTCGGCACGGATGTCTTGACCCCCGACATTGCCGATCGGTTAAACATGAATCGCGCTTTCGGGACGTTCCTTTTTCCCAATGCGCTTGGCGCGTTCATGGCGTTCGGCGTCGTGTTTGGTCTCGGCGCGGCCGGGGCCACGTGGCATGCGCTCCGTTCCTCGCGCCCCACGCCCCCCGTTTCCGGCGGATTTGCCGATCGGCTGGGCGCGCTGGCAGTCGCCATCGGCGCAGGCGCAGTTCTCTTCGGCGCAGGATGGTTTCTGTATTGGGTGGCCTATACGGTCACCTACGAGAATCAGCCCTGGACGGCCCATCCGTGGGGGTGGGTATTCTTTGTGGGCGTTCTTCCGCTTGCCGGCGCGGGGTCGTGTTTCGCCCTCATCGCCGCGGGAGGGGTGTGGCGCGGCTGGCTCCGTGTGCAGTTGGCCGTCTTGGCGCTGCTCGCCTTGACCGCCCTCGCCACGTTGTGGTTCACGGCTTCGCGTGGGGCCATGATAGGCGTGGCGACCTCGTTGGCCGTTACGGGGGGATTGCTTGCCTATGCTCGTTCGTCTCATGCGAAAAGACGTTCGGGATTGGCGTACGCCCTCGTCGCGTTGCTCATGGGCGCGGCGGCTTTCGCATCGTTCACGGCATCCCCCGCTGTGTGGGCGCAGGAGGAGGCCGCCCCGGCATCGACGGCGACGCTCGACACACGGACGGAAGGCATTGCGCTGGAGGGCGTCGCCCCGACCTTGGCCAGCGGCGCGACGTTTCGGTTGCGGTTGAGTTATTGGAGAACCGGCCTGAGCATGTTTCTCGACAATCCGCTTTCCGGGGTAGGCTTGGGCAATTTCGGCGTAAACTATCCCCGCTATCAGTCTCCCGCCGCTGGAAACGTCAAGCAGGCGCACAACGATTTCCTGCAGATGTTTTGCGAGACCGGTTTGGGCGGCGGTCTTCTTTTCCTTGCATTCTGGGGGCACTACCTGGCATGGGGCGGAGTTCGTATCTTTCTCGAACCTTCGGCAAGCCGGCGGTGGCTGTTGGCCGCTCTCTACGCAGCCACGTTGTCGTTTCTTGTGCACAGCGCCGGCGATTTCAACTTCTCGAACCCGAGTCTGGCCACATTTCAATATTTTCTCGCGGGCGCATTCCTCGCCGTGTCGCGCGGGACTTCGGGGATTTCCGCCAATCGCGTCAGCGTTTCCCTCGTTCTCGGGGGGCTGTTGGTGTTGGCGATGTTTGCCGCGGGCGCGGCGCTCCGCGCGCACCGTTCCGATTCCCTGTTCGGCCGCGACGTGCAGCACAACGCCTTGTTTGCGGTGGCTCAGTTTTTCTTCGAAGAAGTGAAGCCCGAGACCTATCGCGCGGACCAGGCTCCCGCGATCGGCATTTCCGAGGCGCGGGCGTTGCTTGGCGCGGAGGAGAATCTCGCCTCGATAGGCGTCATCCACGTGCCGATTCCAAACGGATCGCGCCCTCTCGCCAAGGATGAACCGCCGCCGCCCGGATCGTACCTGATCATCTCCAACCCGTCCGCCGCGCAGCAGAAGGCGAAGCAGGCGATCATGGTCTGGATGGCTCGGG